>JAEZDS010000124.1 GCA_023433205.1 Bacteroidota bacterium | reverse complement strand
CACCCATAGCGACACCGCCCGGTTAAGAAAAACCCTCCTTTTCAGCCTCTTTGAATTGGGTTATTCTGTAAACTAGAAGTAACTTTGCGGTCTCAGAAATTAAGCTCAAACCTCCAGCCGCGATGATCCATTTTTTTGGAAACCAAAACAATACCATTTACGCAGTCCAATCCGACAATTCCTTAAACCAGGCCGACCTGGAAAAGCTGAACTGGCTTTTCGGAAAGGCTGCTAAAATCGACAACCTTTCTATCGAAGGCTCTTTTGTGGGTCCCCGCGCGGCAATGATCACGCCCTGGAGTACCAACGCGGTTGAAATTACCCAGAACATGGGGATATCAGGTATAATAAGGATTGAGGAGTTTGAAAAGGTGGAGTCAGGCTTCAGCGACTTCGATCCCATGCTCTCGCAGCGCTACACCTCACTGCACCAGGAGCTTTTTACCATAAATATTAAACCAGAACCTATTCTTGAGATCTCAGACATTGCAGCCTACAACAAGCAGGAAGGTCTGGCCCTGAGTGATGATGAGGTTGAATACCTGCAGGGTTTATCGCAGAAATTACAACGTAAACTAACCGACAGCGAGATCTTTGCCTTTTCACAGGCCAATTCAGAACATTGCCGCCACAAGATCTTTAACGGCACTTTTGTGGTTGATGGACAGGAAAAACCTGTTTCGCTTTTCAAACTTATCAGAAAAACTTCTGAGACCAACCCCAACGAAATTGTTTCTGCTTACAAAGACAATGTGGCGTTTCTGAAAGGTCCCAGAGTTACACAGTTTGCGCCACGCTCAGCCGACAAGCCTGATTATTACGAGGAAAAAGAATTTGATTCGGTACTTTCTTTAAAAGCGGAGACGCACAATTTCCCCACCACCGTTGAACCCTTTAACGGTGCCGCCACCGGTTCGGGCGGTGAGATCCGCGACAGACTTGCAGGCGGACAGGGTTCGTTGCCCCTTGCCGGTACTGCAGTGTACATGACCGCCTACTCCAGACTTGAAAAAGACCGGACGTGGGAACAAGGCATGAAGGAAAGAAAGTGGCTTTATCAGACACCGCTTGATATTCTTATTAAAGCCTCAAACGGTGCTTCAGATTTTGGCAACAAATTCGGTCAGCCGCTCATAGCCGGTTCAGTACTCACCTTTGAACATGAAGAGAACGGAAGAAAAACCGCCTACGACAAAGTGATCATGCAGGCCGGTGGAATAGGTTACGGTAAACTTGATCAGGCCATTAAACGCGAACCTAAAGCCGGTGACAAAATAGTTGTACTTGGAGGTGAGAATTACAGAATAGGAATGGGGGGCGCGGCAGTATCTTCAGCTGACACAGGGGCATTTGGTTCAGGTATTGAACTTAACGCCATACAACGTTCAAACCCGGAGATGCAGAAACGCGCGGCTAACGCCATCCGCGGGCTGGTTGAGAACGACAACAACCCAATTGTTTCCATCCACGATCATGGCGCGGGCGGGCATCTTAACTGTTTGTCTGAACTGGTTGAAGCAACCGGAGGATTAATAGATCTTGATAAATTGCCGGTGGGTGATCCAACTTTATCAGCCAAGGAAATTATCGGCAACGAGTCGCAGGAGCGTATGGGACTGGTGATAGGCACCAAAAACATTGATATGTTGCAGCGGATCGCTGAGCGCGAAAGAGCGCCCATGTATGAGGTGGGTGATGTTACCAATGATCACCGTTTTACATTTAAGTCCTCTTCTACCGGTGAAAAACCAATGGACTACGACCTGGCCGATTTTTTCGGCAGTTCTCCCAAAACCGTTATGAATGATAAAACGGTGCAAAGGAATTATGGCAGTCTGGAATACGACACAACGAACATCCCCGAATATTTAAACAAAGTAATGCAATTGGAAGCTGTTGCATGTAAAGACTGGCTTACCAATAAAGTGGACCGTTGTGTGGGTGGTCGCGTTGCAAAACAGCAATGTGCGGGTCCTTTACAGTTACCTTTAAATAATGTGGGCGTAATGGCCCTTGATTATAAAGGCAAAGAAGGTATTGCAACCAGTATTGGTCATTCACCTGCTTCGGCGCTTATTGATCCGGTTGCAGGATCGAGGAACGCCATTGCAGAAGCACTTAGTAATATTGTGTGGGCGCCGCTAAAAGATGGTATCAGATCCGTTTCACTTTCCGCCAACTGGATGTGGCCATGTAAAAACGAAGGAGAAGATGCAAGATTGTACGAAGCGGTAAAGGGCTGTTCAGATTTCGCCATTGAACTCGGCATCAACATTCCTACCGGCAAAGATTCTCTTTCAATGAAACAGCGTTACCCCAATGAAGAAGTGATCTCTCCGGGAACGGTAATAATTTCGGCGGCGGGAAGTTGTAGTGATATCACCGCAGTTGTGGAACCCGTTCTAAAACGTGGTGGTGGCAATATCTATTACATTAACCTTTCTCATGATAAGTTTAAACTTGGAGGTTCGTCCTTCGCGCAGATCCTTAACCGTGTAGGCACAGAAACAGCTGGCATCAACGACGCTGCTTTTTTCAAAAAGACTTTTGATGTACTTCAGCAACTGATCAAAGAAGGTAAAATACAGGCAGGTCATGATGTAGGCAGTGGCGGACTAATAGTTACGCTTCTGGAAATGTGTTTCGCTGAAGTTAACCTTGGCGCTGAGTTCGACCTTACATCGCTGCAGGAGAAAGACACAGTAAAAACATGCTTTAATGAGAACATTGCAGTAGTGTTTCAGGCTGATGCTGCAGTAGAGACAATTTTTGAGAAGAATAAAATCCCATGCTTTAAGATCGGGCGTGTGGTGGAAGGCAAAACCATTCGCCTGAAGAACAATTCCGATGAGTTTAGTTTTGACGTTGAGAAAACAAGAGATCAGTGGTACAAGACCTCCTTTCTGCTGGATTCAAAACAGTCAAAAAACGGCACGGCGCAGGAACGTTATAATAACTACAAAAATCAACCGCTAAAATTTAATTTTCCCGCGCACTTTGATGGGAAACTCCCTTCAAAATCAGGAAACCAGGGCCGACCTAAAGCAGCCATCCTTCGCGAAAAAGGAAGCAACTCAGAACGTGAGATGGCCAATGCCATGTATCTTGCGGGCTTCGATGTAAAAGATGTTCACATGACCGATCTGATCTCAGGACGGGAAGATCTGCGTGACATTCAGTTTCTTGGTGCGGTTGGCGGTTTTTCTAATTCTGATGTGCTGGGTTCGGCCAAAGGATGGGCAGGCGCGTTTTTATACAATCAAAAAGCCAGGACTGCGCTCAGCGAATTTTTTAAGCGACCCGATACGCTCTCGGTCGGAATATGTAACGGTTGTCAGCTTTTTATGGAGCTGGAATACATCAATCCAGACCATGAAGTTCATGGCAAGATGCTTCATAACAGATCGGGCAAACACGAAAGCGGCTTTACTTCAGTGAAGATAGGCAAGAACAATTCGGTGATGCTTTCTTCACTTGAGGGCACAACACTTGGTGTATGGATCTCGCACGGAGAGGGGAAATTTAAGCTGCCTTATACTGAAGACAGGTACAACATTGTGGCGCGGTACGCTTACGAGGCTTATCCGGCCAATCCGAATGAATCTGATTTTAATACGGCAATGATGTGTGATAACACAGGCAGACACCTCGTAACAATGCCCCACATCGAACGTTCAATTTTCCCCTGGAACTGGGCGTACTATCCCGGCAGGAAAAAAGATGAGGTTTCGCCATGGATTGAGGCATTTGTTAACGCGAGGAAGTGGATTGAGAGGCGTGAGGGGTAAGAGACCTGCTGGTATATTTAACAACATAGGATCAGTAGAAACATAAGAATAACATAGAGTTGTCATTTATGTATCTTTCACTTCGTGTCAGGATTCTACTGTGTGCTTTCACACGAAACCTATGTACCTCTGTACACCTATGTGCCTATGTGTTAAAAAAAAAACGAAGAACGAACTAACTCTCCTTCAAACCCCTTCCCGTTTTCTCAATACGGCCTTCACGCTTGAGCTGCCCGATGACCTTATCTAGAACGCCGTTCACGAAAGTCTTGCTGTTGGGAGTGCTGTATTCTTTGCTGATATCAATGTACTCATTCAGAGAGGCTTTTACCGGCACATTCGGCACATGCAGAATTTCAGCCAAAGCCATTACCATCAACAGTACATCCATATTGGCAATCCTTTCAATTTCCCAGTTTTTGGTGTGCGCTTTGATCAGTTCCTCAAATTGCTGACGGTAAAGAATGGTCTTGTTGAAGAGCTCGCTCATAAAATCCAGGTCATCCTTTTCATCTTTTAGAAGCGGCTGAAGCCGAAACTCACCGTTAAAATCCTGAAAACTTCTGATCAGAGAATTAAATGCCACAAAAGTGTCATCGGCCCAGTAGATATTCTTGTCCTCGAGGTAATTGATAAGTATCTCGTTCTGGCTAAGTACATTTGTTATCACAGCAATAAGAAACTCTTTGTCGTCTTTGATATTGTTGTCGCGACCCTGCATATAAGCCCTGTAGGTCTTGGTATTGCGGAGCTGCGAAAAGATCTTACGCACAACATCAAAATCACTCTGCCAGTTGATCTTCCGTTTTTCGAGCATGGCCTTTAATTCGGCATTGTCGCGTATACTGCTAATCAGGATATTGTTCGCAAAACGCATATTTGGGTCAAGATCCTCCTTTCCCGGAAGCCGCTTGTTTTTGTTTTCCTCTATCACTAGCAGCGAAACATGCTGCAGATCGGTGAGGAGTGCCAGCAGTGTCAGATACAGATCGTAGATCTTATCAAGACTTTTAAATAATTCCTTTTCAAAGTGCCTGGTGTCGGAAGAGCCATGCTGGAAAAAGCCATAAAGGGCCTGCATCACTTTGATCCTTAAAAATCTTCTGTTGAGCATACTGGTAATTTTCTTCTTGTCAAAAAACGTTAGTTCGTAATTATAATTCTGCGCCTGCGATGCTATCTTACCGCATTTATTTTGGCGATAGAGGTAATGCGCTCTTCACCCAGCCTGTTGGCCGCCATGTAAGTGGGTATGCCCTCTTTTTTTGCCAGCTGAATAAGATTGAAAGTAGTGTCGTAAATTTTTTCTGCGTGTGCCATTGCTCTGCTGCGGTTGTAACCCTCCAGCTCATAATACACGTTGATGATCCCCCCGGCATTAACAACATAGTCGGGTGCATACAATATTCCCTGCTTGCCCACCATTTCGCCGTGGTAAACTTCATTCTCAAGCTGATTGTTCGCAGCACCACAGATGATCTTGCATTTTAATCTGCCAAGGGTGTTATCGTTAACCGTTGCGCCAAGCGCGCATGGCGCGTAAATATCAATATCGAGGTCAAACATCTTATCGGCTGAAACCACTTCACTGTGAAATTTGTTGCTTACGTATTTCAACCGCTCTTCGCTGATGTCATTAATATAAACTTTGGCGCCCTCC
>JAEZDS010000088.1 GCA_023433205.1 Bacteroidota bacterium | reverse complement strand
AAGTGTACCTCAACAGTATTGAAATGGGCAACGGAATTTACGGGGCAGAAGCAGCGGCACAATTCTGGTTCAGGAAAAGCGCCTCAGAGCTGACTGCCGACAACGCCGCGGCAATTACAGCCATTCTGCCAAATCCCCGCAAATATGTGGCTAATCCGCCTGGCCCCTATATTGCCCGAAGAAAGGAGTGGATAAAAAAACAAATGCGCCTGTGGGGCAACCAACTGGACTACAAAAAGCACAAAGAATCTGAGGAGGACGGATCTCCGCAGGATCAGAAAAGAAAAAATAAATAATGAACCGTTTCTATGCACTCTTTTTTCTATTGATCCTTTTCCTCAGTTGTGGCAATATTACCACAAACGACTTTGAGGGGCAGTCATCACTTAATCCCATGGCTCCCCTGATCTACTCAAAACTCAGCAAAGAGCAGAAAGAAATGGGGTTGAAACTCGACACCTTTTTCAGCGCGTTGCACAAGAACGGCATTTTTAATGGCAGTATTCTGGTAGCGAAAGCGGGACGCATTATCTACCGTGGTTCGTATGGGGTACTTGACAGGAAACAAAATATTCCGCTCACAGACACCAGTATGTTTCAGCTGGCCTCGGTTTCAAAAGTTCTTACAGCTACAGCGGTTCTTATGCTTCATGAACGAGGGGCGCTTGACATTAATGAACCATTCATCAGTTACTTTCCCGATTTCCCATACGCAACTGTAACCGTTAAAGAACTTCTTTCGCACCGCTCCGGCCTGGCCAATTACATCTACTGTCTTAATGACGAGATCTGCCGGCCCGATCACAAAATGAACAATACTGAAATGTACAACAGCTATGTTTTAAAAAATCCAACACCTTATCTTCGGCCGGGTCGCCGCTTCAACTACTGCAACACTAACTACGCGCTATTAGGACTTTTAATTGAAAAGGTTTCCGGCCAGCCTTACAATGTGTTCATGAAAAAAGAATTGTTCGAACCTCTGGGCATGCGTAACACTGCCACTATCTGCGATATTGATCTGGATGACAAAAATATAACCAGGCCGTACGATAATCGCTGGAGACCTGTAGCTTTTGATGCAAGCGATTACGTGCTTGGTGATAAAAGCATTTATTCAACCCCCTACGACCTTTTCCTGTTCAGTGAGGCGCTTTATCAGAACAAGATCATCAGTCCCGAAATGCAGCAGCTCGCCTACACAGCCTTCAGCAAAGAACGCCGCATTAATAACTATGGTTATGGCTGGCGCATGAAAAACTTTACCGATCCCGATAAAAAAGAAGTTTATCACAATGGCTGGTGGCATGGCTACCGTTCTTCCTTTCACCGGCGATTAAAAGATACTTTAACGGTGGTGATCCTCAGCAACAAACTCAACAGCAGAACCTACCAATCGCACAAGGTTTTTCAGATCCTCGACAATGCAGCCGTGAGCGATGCGCCGGATGAGGAGAGTGAGTGAAAAAGCACTAAATGCTAAATACTAAAGTTCCTAGCTGCACTGCTGTTACACTGCCACTATAGGCCTCTTTCCAGGCTGCCGGCAGAATAAACCACAACAAAAGTGCTGCCGCCCAACTGTTTAAAGCAACACACAAGTCCGGTTTCTTTACTCCGGTAGGTTAATGCAAAACACAAGTCCTGGCACAAAAATTGCGGAAGGTAATGGCAATTGTCACCGTGAACGCCCGAAATACCATAACCATTATTTTTATCGTTTCCTGCAGTTTTCTCCATTCACAACAATGGGAATGGGCAAGGACTGATACCTCCAGTTTTTCGCAAAAAGCCCTGGAGATCGAAGGTGACTCTTGGGGCAATATTCTTGTAACAGCACAAAACTATAACGGTGCTTTTGCCTCTCACGATCAAACCATAAGTTATCAAATGCTCAAATACGATTCCCTGGGCAATCTAATTTGGCGCCACTCATTTCCCTGGCATCCTCACAATTTATCTCTTGATGCAGCTAATAACATTTACTGTGGCAGTTCATTCAGAGATAGTATCGAAGTTGGTTCTATAAAACTTGTTTCAAAAGGACAACTAGACTTTTTTGTCGTAAAACTTAATTCCACTGGAACTATAGTTTGGGTAAAACAGTTTGGTAATTGTGGAAACGATATTTTGCGAGACCTAAAAGTAAATAAGGAGGGTCAAATTTTTGTCACCGGCCTTTTTGACAAGGAAGAATCCTTCTGTGACAGCTTGGTCTTTGACACCATAACTCTGCACGCCCCTCTTGGAGGGGGCATGTTTATCAGTCAACTTAATTCGGATGGGACTGTTCAATGGGCCAATATGGGGCGGCAAAACGCCGTTCTACAGGAGTTTCATTTGCAAGGAAATTTATTGGCACTTGATGCCGAAGGAAAAATTTATGTTCTGGGAGAAGGAACCTATTGCGGTGAAAAATGTTCACAGCGATTCGTCGCCGGATTTGATACTATTGGGGACATCACTTTTCTACGAACTGACGAATACTTTCGATATTCTTACGCATACGATTTTTTAGCACTGAATAACAAAACATTTATCTTTTTAGGTGATGACCACCCACGCTGGACTTCAGATAACGGAGCTTTTGTAACTTTGTGTGATTCATCTTTGAATCCTAAATGGGCCACGCAGGTGCGAACTTACAAGGTATCGCAACCAGATTATTGGTGCGATTTCGCAAATGGTCTCCGAATCAGTTATGCCGGGGATCTTTATCTCGCAGGACATTATGGCAAACAAAGTGAAACAGCACCAACGATTTCAATTTATGATTATAATTTGCCGAAACGTGGTGGTGAAACTGACATAGGGATTATGCATATTCCCATTAAAAAAAATGGGAGCTGGCTGATGAGTGCTGGTGGCGTTGGTACGGAATTTGCCCAAGATCTTTATGTAAGTAGTTCAGGCGCTTCATATTTGATAGGAGAGTATTTTAGTAATGAACCAGCGCACCATATTTCTTTTGGGAATGATTCATTCCCGTATCAAGTATCTCCAATGTTGTTTGTAGCAAAACTCAATCAGCCACATGCAACAGTGGACATGCCATCTTTGGCATCGCCCAAGCTTTCAATATGGCCAAATCCATCTGATGGAATAATGCAGGTGAATGGCATTAAAGGCAAATACACTTACAAAGTTTATGGAACCACCGGAGCGGTGCTTTGTGCAGGCTCTGAAGAAAACACAGCACAAGGCCGCCTGAATATACAACAACTGGGTCCAGGTGTGTATAATTTGCAAATAGAGACGCGAGAGCGAATGGTGCAGGCGCGAATTGTGTTACGGTAAGTATTACCGCATTCTAAATCCATTGCTCTTGTTATCAATCCTCCACCACGGTTAAACCACACCGTCAGTCTCGGTTACTGGTTCTTAAATCAGTTACACCATCACAGTGAGTCCTGGTTCCTTCCGGCGGGTTAAAGCACAACAAAAATCCTGCCTCCATCTCGGTTAAACGACCACGCTAGTCCTGTCTCCTGATTCCCTTCCCGTTAAACCACAACCTTCTCCTGCCCCGGTTCCGCCTAGCGCTGTCCTGCCTCCTGTTTCACTATCGGTTAAGACACAAACCTTCCTGGTTCCCCGCTGCCTCTGCGATTTCTATAGTGTGATCCGGCCGGCTACAACACCGCATTAATTTTTAGCCCCTGCTCCGCTACGGTTAAACCACAACTTTTACTTACTTTTGACTTTTTATGCTGGTCCTGTACCTCAAGGAAATAAAAAGCTTTTTAAGTTCTTTAATTGGATACATCGCCATCAGCGTTTTTGTTACGCTTATCGGCATCTTTATGTGGATCATTCCCACCGAAGGCGGGGGCTACAATGTGCTTGACAACGGATTTGCCAACATTGATCCATTGTTTATGCTGGCCCCCTGGGTCTATCTCTTTTTAATTCCCGCCATCACCATGCGCAGTTTTTCTGAGGAAAGAAAAGCAGGCACCATTGAACTTCTGCTTACCCGGCCACTTACCGACCTGCAGATAGTTCTTGCAAAGTACTTCGCAGGTTTTACCCTGGTGATAGTGTCGCTGCTGCCAACGCTTTTATATTATTACAGTGTACACCTGCTTGGCTCGCCAAAAGGCAACATTGATACAGGAGGCATGTGGGGCTCATACACCGGTTTGCTTTTTCTGGGTGCAGGTTTTGTGAGTATCGGAATACTGGCCTCCGCCATCTCTGAGAACCAGGTAATAGCCTTTATCATTGCCATGTTACTTTGTTTTTTCTGTTTTGTAGGTTTTGATTTTATTGCAGAAAGCGGCGTACTCGGCAATTACTCTGCATTTTTTAAGGGACTTGGCATCAACTCTCATTATATAAGTATGAGCAGAGGGGTAATTGACACACGTGATGCGCTCTACTTCATCAGCGTGATCGCCATCTTTAATCTGCTCACAAAACTTGTTCTTGAAAGCCGCAAATGGTAAATGCCTCCAAAAATACCCCAGGCAGCAAAAAACGCCGTGATCTGCTATCGCTGGCAGCACTTTTACTTATTGTGGTGCTGCTGAATTTTATCAGCAATTTCTTTTTCGCACGATTCGATCTGACTTCTGAGAAACGGTACACATTGTCGCCCGGTACTAAAAACCTTTTGCAGGAAATTGATGATGAGCTTTTATTAAAAGTGTACCTGGCCGGAAATTTCGACCCCGGCTTTACGCGCCTTCGCAACGAAACGCGGGAACTGCTGGATGAATTCAGGGTGTATTCGAACAATCAAATCCAGTACGAATTTGTAATCCCCGGTGAAGGCCTTACCCAGGAGGAAGCAACAAATGTCGAAAGACAGCTCTTTAATAAGGGCCTGCTGCCTGAGGAGCTTACAATAAAAGGCAGAGAAAAAACCACACAAACAATTATCTGGCCCGGAGCAATAGTAAGTTACAAGGGGAAAGAAGCGGTGTGGCAGATCTTCACCAGGCAGTCGCCGGGAATTGACATGGACCAGTCGATCAATAACAGCATTGAAGAACTGGAATACAGTCTTACGAATACGATCAGAAAACTGCAACGCACCAAGAAACCAGAGGTAACTTTTATTCATGGTCATGGCGAACTTGATACACTTGAAGCTTACGATTTTATGCGGACGCTTTCTGAATACTACAACGTAAACCGCACAGCTATTCCACGCGGTCGTGAACTCAGCGCCCTGGCAGGCAGCGATGCCATTATAATTGCAGGACCCGATTCGGCCTTCAGCGATAAAGAGGCTTTTGTGATTGACCAGTTTATCATGAACGGAGGAAAGGTGCTCTGGCTCATTGACCCTGTTTATACCGATCTTGATTCACTGCGAAAAAATAGTTTTACTTTAGGCATCAGCCGTAAGCTGAATATTGAAGAAATGCTCTTTACTTACGGTGTAAGGCTAAATCCTGTGGTGGTGCAGGATATGCAATGCAGCTACCTGAAGCTGAGCGACGGTTTCAGCAAGGGGCAGCCACGGTTCAGGTTATATCCCTGGCTGTACTTTCCTCTGATAAATGTTACCACTGACCATCCTATCGTAAAAAATCTTGACCTGATAAAACTTGAATATGCCGGCACGCTCGACACCATTACTTCTGCACGGGGCATCAGTAAAACCATTCTGCTGAAAACATCGCGAAATACCAAAACACAACCTGCTCCTGCCCGTATCTATTTTGCCAGTGTGCGGCAGAAAGCGCACGAGTCGCAGTTCAGGAACTCTTACCAGCCTGTTGCCTGTTTACTTGAAGGGGAGTTCAGAAGTTACGTTGAAAACCGTTTGCCTAGCGCGCTGCTGAACGATACCTCTTTTAAATACAGCGCTAAAGGCAAATCAACCAGAATGATTGTGGTGTCGGATGCCGACATCGCAAAAAATGATTTTACTTCAGGCGGACAGGTCTTCCCACTGGGCTTTGACCGTAATACCCAGCAAACCTTTGCCAACAAAAAATTCCTCCTTAACTGCGTTAATTATCTGCTTGATGATGAAGGGATGCTGCAGCTGCGCTCGCGGGAAGTAAAACTGCGATTGCTCGACCGCAAAAAAGCCCTTGCGCAGCGCGCCAAATGGCAGGTCATAAATGTGGCGGGTCCGCTGGCAGCAATACTGCTTTTTGGTGTAGTGCAGCATTACATCAGAAAGCGCAGGTTTACTGCCTTCAGCTAGGAAGCAGCGTTGATAAGGAAACAAGTGTGAGGGAACAGCACTCAGTTTTGACCGAACAGACTGAAATTCGTGTCAAGCAGCTGATTTTTCACCGCGAACATCACCACTCCCGCTGTGTTGTTTACACCAAGTTTCGACATGATGTTCTTGCGGTGCGTATTAACGGTATGGGTGCTTAGTTTAAGTTTATCCGCTATCAGTTTATTCGAAAGGCCTTCGGCAATGCAGCGTATGATATCTATTTCACGCTCGGTAACGGGAATACCGTCGCAGCGCAGTGATTTAATAAAAGAATTGTTGGGCACTATTTCAGCACTGGCGCTCATTACACCAAGTATCTTTGAGCAGACGAATTTTTCGCCCTTAATGGTCGAATTGATAGCCTCCAGAATTTCGCTTTTGTCGCAATCTTTAAGCAAAAAACTGGTGATCCCCGTTGCCAGTACACTGTTCAGTTCTTTTTTATCAGGAATTTCAGTGATGATCAAAAAGCGGGTTCGCGTATTTTTTTTCACCAGCGCAGCAAGTTCGGCTGAACTAATTCCCAGCGAAGCGTGGTCGGCGATAAGAAGGTTAGGTTTGGAAAGAAAAAGCTGATTGATCAGGTCATCCTTGTCACCGCATACCGAAGGCACCAGCTCGAACCCCTTGAGTTCGCCAACCAGTAATTCAAGTCCTACACGGGACAGAAAGTTCTTATCAGCAATAAGTACCTTGATCATGGCCACAAAGATACAAATAGCAGGGGAGGCC
>JAEZDS010000084.1 GCA_023433205.1 Bacteroidota bacterium | reverse complement strand
GTCCCGAAGTGCTTGGCGGCCTGCTTGCGGGTGTTACCGTGAGCGGTGTACTGATGGGGATTTTTCAGAACAATGCCGGCGGTGCCTGGGATAACGCCAAAAAATCTTTCGAAAAAGGTGTGCTGATCAACGGTGAGATGTTCTATAAAAAATCGGAGCCGCACAAAGCTTCAGTAACCGGCGATACAGTGGGCGACCCCTTTAAAGATACCTCCGGACCTTCAATGAACATCCTCATCAAATTAATGAGTATTGTGTCACTGGTTATTGCGCCTTATATCGCTGTAAGCGGGAAGGAGCCTGTAAATGCCACAGGAACTAAAGTGGTTTACACCTGCGTGATTGATGGCAAGGAATTTTACTGTAATAGCAAAATGCAGTGCGACAGTCTGGTTGAAGCCAGCCAGGACAAAAAAGCTGAAGAGGTGGATTGGTAACTGAATTAGCTGCAGGTAACTCAGTTAATAGCTTACTAAAATGTTTAAAATAAGAACCCCGGACGGACCGGGGTTTTTTATTAACCGCGGCGCAATGGATTTTTGTACATTTATTATTAGCATGCCGGCGAAAAGATTTATTATTCCTCTGCTCCTGTTTTTTATCAGTAGAACTAATGCCCAGTGCACTTACAGCTGTTCCTCCTACGTGCTTTCGCCAATTACCCATAGTATGTATCCCGCCGCGGGAGATACTCTGGATTTGCTCGATGATGAGGTAACAACCACCATTCCATTGTATTTTAATTTTGACTTTTACTGCAACACTTATAACCAGGTGCGGATCTGCTCAAACGGGTTCATCACTTTTGACTTCTCAAATATTGTAAATGCCAACACGCCTTATGCCCAGAGTTTGCCCACCCCTACGGTACCCAACGCGGTGATCGCGTGGAACTGGAACGACCTTGATCCCTCTGTGGGAGGCACTGTTACCTATACTACCATTGGTGTATGGCCCGATCAGAAATTTATTGTTACCTGGACAGATGTGCCGCTATGGACGCCGGTGAATCCCCCCAGTACACTGCTTAACACGGGGCAGATTGTATTACATCAAAGCACAAATTTGATTGAAATTCATGTGGCCAAAGCTGTGAACAATGGATGGCTCACACATACCGAAGGTATTGAAGACCATACTGGGCTCAACGCAACTGTAGTGCCCGGCAGAAACCTGTCTTTATGGACAGCGAGTTTGTCCTCTCACATGTTCTCGCCTTATGTGATTTCGGGTTCGCTCTCAGTTTCGGGCACAACCACATTGTGTCAGGGCACACCAGGTGCGTACATTACCAGCACCGTGAACAATGCCCAGGGATATTTGTGGGATTTTCCCCAGGGCTGGTCCTCTGCCGGGCAGCAGCCAAGTATCACCGCTATTGCAGGCAGCAGCGGAAATGTGTCCGTTTCACCCATTTATACTTGCGGCAATGGGGCCGCTTCAACTCTGGCGGTAATTGTTATACCGGCCCCCACGGTGGCGGTTTTTTCTGCAGGGCCTGGCACCTTGTGCTCGGGCACTCCTTTTACGCTTACCGCCTCAGGAGCCCCCAATTACACCATTCAACCCGGTAACATAACGGGAACCGGTGTATTCACACTGTTTCCTGTTGCGCCAGAAACTTTTAGTATAAGCGCTAGCAACAGTCAGGGTTGTTTGTCTCTGAATGATGCCACAACGGCTGTTTTAGTAAATCCATCGCCTTCAATTACGGTAAACAGCGGATCGGTTTGTGTCGGGAAATCTTTTGTAATGAATCCCAGCGGCAGTAACAACTACACTTTTTCCAGTGTTTTTCCTGTGGTAACCCCTACACCGGCGGGTGTACACCAGTTTTCCGTAACAAGTACTGGCACAAACGGCTGTATAAGTGCGCCAGCTATTAGTGTGGTTACCGTGGCGCCGCTGCCAGCGCTAACAATAACTCCCGACAGACCTGCGATATGCGAGCGCGAGACGGCAACCCTCACCGCCTCAGGAGCCGTGTCATTTACCTGGAGCAACAGCGGGGCGCAGAGTCCAAGCCTTCAGGTAAAACCTCCGCTTACATTATCATACTCTGTCACCGGTACAGATGGTAATGGATGTGTTGGAGGAGGCTACACGGTAGTGGTGGTTGACAAATGTCTTTCAGTAATTGAGCACACTAAAACCTCAGTTCGGTTGTTTCCAAACCCGGCCGCTGAATTCCTGTATGTTCTTTCTCCTGTTCCTGCGGGGTATCTGATAACAGATATAACCGGCCGCATACTTGATGAAGGCAAACTCACTGGGGGTGAAAACCGGCTGCCTGTGCGCCAGCTTCCGCCAGGAATCTATTATATAGTGATCAAATCAGAAAAAAAGGCTCAAAGCTGCACTTTTGTTCGTAGTCAGTTCTAATGGTAGCTGATCGTTTCAGGGACTTTCAGACTCTTATCCATTGATGGTTTGTTCACCGTTTTGTCTGCTTTATTCAACACCACAACCTTATAAGTTTCGGTAGCAGGTTGATCAGGCTGATCTCCATGCGAGTCACCAATAAAAAGATGAAGCTTGCCAGGTTCATAAGAGTAATTAATAAAAAGAGTGTGATCAAGAAAAGGCAAGTTGTGCCAGATATTATCTTTCCTCAGAAAAACCTGCACCATGCCATAATCATTCACCTTCTGTGTGATTATCGGGACATTTACCGTGGCCGACCATTCAACACTGTCGCTTGAAAGAACCCCCCACTGTGAGCCTTGTACTGTGATAACGGTACTTTCAACCTGACTTCCCTGACCGGCCGGGCCAGGCACTCCCTGAGGTCCCTGAGCGCCAGCGGGACCAGGATCACCCTGCGGGCCTTTATATTTGTCTTTGTTGCATGAAAATAGCCCCAGCAGTAAGCCCAGGCACAGAATGGTAATCGGGTGTCTCATATAAATAATGGGTTAAAAAATTCGTTAAAAACTCCACAATAATTATGCCATTTATTATGAATCAATGCTGTTATCTTGCACTATTAACTATGCGCATCATCACCTACAACGTAAATGGTATAAGGGCGGCTATTGGCAAAGGCTTTTTAAACTGGCTTCAATCTGCTTCTCCCGATATTCTTTGTCTTCAGGAGATCAAGGCAAGTCCCGATCAGCTGCCGCTTTCTGACATTGAAGCGCTGGGTTATAAACATTACTGGAACCCCGCACTGAAAAAGGGGTACAGTGGTGTTGCGATATTCTCTAAAACTGAGCCGGCAGCGGTATGCTATGGCTGCGGTATAAAGGCTTATGACGACGAAGGAAGGGTACTGCGTGCTGATTATAATGGTTTTTCGGTAATGAGTGTGTACCACCCAAGTGGTAGTTCTGGTGAAGAACGGCAGAGGTTTAAGATGAAGTGGCTCAGCGATTTTAACACCTACATCGCCGAACTGAAGAAAGAAATACCATCACTGATGCTCTGCGGTGACTTTAATATCTGCCATAAACCCATCGATATTCACAACCCGGTGGCGAATGCAAAAACCAGCGGCTTTCTTCCCGAAGAACGAGAGTGGATGGAAGGATTTATCAGTTCAGGATTTATAGATACCTTTCGCCACTTTAATCAGGAGCCGCACCAGTACAGCTGGTGGAGCTACAGGGCGGGGGCCAGGTCCAGAAACCTTGGCTGGCGTATTGATTACAACCTCGCATCCCATGATCTTGCTCCACGTCTCCGCCGCTCGGTGATAATGCCCGATGCCGTACACAGCGACCACTGCCCGGTGCTGGTTGAATTAGACTGAGAAACTTTTTAGTGTTAGCGGGAAATATATATTTGTGAAATAAAGCGTCCCCGAATTAGTTCAACCTAATCACAACAATTTAAATTCTTATTTGGAACAACATCTGATAATAGTTGCCGGAGGCATAGGTTCGCGCATGAAGAACGACCGGCCAAAACAGTTTATTGATCTGAAGGGGACAACTATTCTGATAAGAACACTGCAGGCTTTTTTGCAGTATAATCCCAACATCAGCACCGTAATCTCTGTCCACCGGAATTATAAAACGTATCTTGAAAACCTGCTGGAAAAGACCGGAATGAACCTTCCCAATATCAAAATAACATTTGGCGGAGATACGCGTTTTGAATCTGTAAAGCATGGGCTGAAAACTATTGCAAGTGAAACCGGCATAGTTGGTATTCACGATGCTGCCCGGCCCCTTGTCTCACAGCAAACCATAAAAAACTGTTTCGAAACCGCCGCAATGCGTGGCAACGCTGTTCCATGTGTACCCGTGAACGAGAGTCTCAGGAAAATAAGTAATAATATCAACGCTTCTGTAAACAGGAATGAGTATAAGATTGTTCAGACGCCGCAGTGTTTTCAGCTTGCAGCTATCCGAAAGGCTTTTGAGCAGCCATACAGCACCTCGTTTACCGACGATGCCACTGTATTTGAAGCGGCAGGTGGCAGTATAGTGCTTGTTGAAGGGAATGAGGAAAATATCAAGATCACATCTCCGCATGACTTACTGATAGCCGCCGCACTTGTACAATGAAGAGTTCTGAGGTAATTGAAACACTTGGTATCATCGCAAAACTAATGGAGTTGCATGGTGAAAATACTTTTAAAACACGGGCATATACCAACGCGGCATTCAAACTGGGCAAACTCCGTTACGATTTCGAAAACAAGACTGTAGAGGATATCGCAGCGATAGAGGGTATTGGAAAAGGTTTGGCAACAAAGATCTGTGAACTCTATATTACAGGCAATACGCCAGATCTAAAAAACCTGCTTGAACGTACCCCTGATGGTGTGGTACAAATGCTTTCTATAAAAGGACTGGGACCGAAAAAGGTAAGGCAGCTGTGGCTTGAACTGCAGTGTGAAAGTATCGGTGAACTTCGGTATGCCTGTAACGAAAACAGGCTGATCACACTTAAGGGTTTTGGCGAAAAAACACAGGCAGCAGTGCTTGAGAACATCAACTTCAAGCTGGCCAATTCCAATAAATTCCACTATGCAACAGTTGAAGTGCCGTTAAAACGACTGGTAGAAGCTATTCAGAATCATTCATCCGCGCAGGTAGCTATAGTGGGTGAGATGGCACGAAAAAATGAGGTCATCGAATCTGTAGAGCTTTTACTCGATGCTCCGCTGGGAATAGACGTTTCAGAACTGGAATTTATGCTGCCGCTTCCGGTCACTTATCACTACTGCGCACCTCAGGAATTTGTGTTCAGAGCAGTGGAACTCAGCAGCTCCAAAACTCATCTTGAACAAATTAAGCTGAACGGGTTGCAGTCACGGTCGTTTACGAACGAAAGTGAGGTTTACAGCGCTTTAAATCTGCAGTTTGTGCCCGCCGAATTACGGGAAGGGCTGGGCGAGGTTGAGCTGGCACAACAAAACAAATTGCCTGAATTGCTACAATACGAAGACCTGCAGGGCATCCTTCACAACCATACAACTTACAGCGATGGCTTAGATTCGCTTGAAGAGATGGCACAGTATTGCAGGGAACTTGGATACAAGTACCTCGGAATATGTGATCATTCACGCAGCGCTGCTTATGCGAAAGGGCTTACCATTGAAAGAGTGATTGAACAACAGGCTGAGATTGATAAACTGAATAGTGCCCAGTCCGGCTTCAGAATTCTTAAGGGAATAGAAAGCGACATCCTTTCAGACGGTTCTTTGGATTATCCCCACGAAGTTTTGAAGACCTTTGATTTTGTGGTAGCCTCTGTTCATTCAAATCTGAAAATGGATGAAATCAAGGCCACCACCCGTTTGCTTAAAGCAATAGAAAACCCTTACACCTCAATTCTTGGTCATCCCAGCGGTCGTTTATTGCTGGCAAGAAAAGGCTATCCCCTTGATTACCGCAAAATAATTGATGCCTGCGCCGCAAATAAAGTATCGATTGAGCTTAACGCACACCCTTACAGGCTTGATCTCGACTGGCGCTGGATACCTTATTGCCTTGAGAAAGGCGTGATGATATCGGTAAATCCGGATGCGCATCACAGGGAAGGTTACCACCACATGTACTACGGGGTTTGCGCCGCACGGAAGGGTCGCCTTCACAAAAAGGCCTGCCTCAATGCTTTGTCACTTGAAGAGCTACTGGCCTTTTTTCAAAAATAAGCATAGATAAAATTTGTGAAATTGGCTCCTGTACCCACCAAAACCTGCCTTTATATATATCTTTAGGCAGAACCTTTAGTGATTTTATGCCAATACTGAACTCTATAGCCAGCTGGTTGATGAAAAAGCGAATGCACCAGATCGAGCTTTTTATGAAATACCCTGTCGACGTGCAATATGAATGGATGCTAAGTCTTGTTCGTGATGCCGCCGAAACGCAATATGGACGCGATCACGGCTTTGCTGAAATAAATTCTTACCGGCAGTTTCGCGAAAACATTCCCCTCAACGATTACGAAAGCCTGAAACCCCTTATTGAGCGCACACGCAGAGGAGAACAGAACCTGATCTGGCATTCGGAAATAAAATGGTTTGCGAAAAGCAGCGGCACCACCGATAAAAGCAAATTTTTACCGGTGAGTCAGGAAAGTCTTGATGGCTGCCATTACAACGCCGGACGGGATATGGTAACGCTATACTGTAATAACAATCCGGATACCCAGTTGTTTACAGGGAAAAGCCTGGCGCTTGGCGGAAGTTTTAAGGAAGATGTTTTTGGCGAGCACCATTCTTTTCATGGTGATGTTAGTGCAATAATTATCCAGAACCTGCCAATGTGGGCAGAGTTTTTCAGGGCGCCTGATGTGAATATCGCGCTTATGGACGAGTGGGAGAGTAAGCTCGAACAAATGGCCATCAGTATGATGGATGAAAACGTAACCAGCATAGCAGGTGTGCCAAGCTGGATGCTTGTGCTGATCAAAAGAGTGATGGACAAAAAGAACGTTAGTGCTATCACAGACGTATGGCCGAATCTTGAAGTTTATTTTCACGGAGGAGTGAGTTTTGCTCCCTACAGAGAGCAGTTTAACCGGCTGATGGGCAACAAAACGATTAATTATCTGCAATTGTACAATGCCTCTGAGGGCTTTTTCGGGATCCAGGATCAGAACGTAAGCGATGAGATGCTGCTCATGCTCGATTACGGGATCTTTTACGAGTTTATTGAAGTTAAGGATCAGCTCGAAGGAAATACCAGTCGCATCATTAATATTGAAGATGTAAAAACCGGTGTTGATTACGCCATGATCATCACAACCAACGCTGGTTTGTGGCGTTATCAGATTGGCGATGTTATACAGTTCACCAGCACCAATCCTTATCGTTTTACGATTAGTGGCCGCACACGGCAACATATTAATGTGTTTGGAGAAGAACTGATGGTTCATAATACCGATGCCGCACTGGCTGTAGCCTGCGAACGTACCAAAGCCCTGGTGAAGGATTATACGGTGGCGCCCGTTTTTATGGCGAAAGATTCGGGCGCTCATGAATGGCTGATAGAATTTGAACGGGAACCAAACAACTTTGAGTTCTTCTGTTCTGTACTGGATGAAGCGCTGAAAAAGCAAAACAGCGACTACGAAGCAAAACGCTACAACAATTTTGTACTTCAGTTTCCCGTAATTAAGGCCTTGCCTCCTGAAAGTTTTTATAAATGGCTCAAGAAAAATAACAAACTTGGTGGTCAGCACAAAGTACCCAGGTTAAGCAACGACCGAAAGATCCTGGAGGAAATGCTGGAGCTTTCAGCGAAATAATAAAGTGGCTTAGCCGTTATTTACTATAAATGACTGCGGTTTTATACAGTTTGCCCTTACTCCTGCTTTTCTCACTGCCGGCACCTCCTGCGCAACAGGTGCTGCGCACAAAACACGATTACTTCAGCACCGATAATCTGGGCAATATGTACCTGGTAAATGATGCTGAACTGCTTAAGTACAATGCCGGGGGTGACTTGCTTGTACGTTACAGTAACCTTAAGCTGGGAGATATTGGCAGCGTTGACGCTACCAATCCTTTGAAAATCCTGATCTATTATCCCGACTACCAACAGATGCTTTTTCTCGACAACCAGCTGAGCCCTAATGGTCAGCCCATCTCCCTTCAGGAGCTGGGCCTTGAACAGGCTGCAATGGTTTGTGCTGGCGCAAACAACAGTTTTTGGGTGTTCGACAGCCGGAATAGCGAGTTGATCCGTTTTGACCAGAATAGGAAAAAGATTGCGTCCACAGGAAATCTCAGACAGGTTCTTAATGCTGAAATTAAGCCGGTTATGATGAGAGAACACAATAATTTTTTATACCTCAATTGTCCGGAAACCGGCATTTATGTTTTTGATATTTTTGGTGCGTTCAGCAAATTGCTGCCACTTAAAGGCATAATTGACCTGCAGGCTAACAAGGAATTGATCTATTACCACAAGGCCGGTATATTGTGCAGTTACGACCAGAGGCTTGTTGAAGAGCGCTGCGACAGCCTGCCCGCCGGGGTCAGGCTGGCGCGTGTAGCAGGTGATAAAAAATATTTGTCCTACGGCGATTCTATTCTGGTCAATAAGCTTTAAACCATCCGCCCCGTTATTGCGCCGTTAATCCCCTGGGCCCCGGCTAGCAAAGTTTAACAGGTGTTCTGATGGCCGAACCTCAGCCTTTTTTATATTTGTCTTACAGGCCAAAAGCCATTTTCAACCATGGGTTCAAACGAAAATATTCTGATACTGAAACTTGATGCTTTTATCAGAAGATATTATAAAAACCAACTGATAAAAGGACTGCTATATGCTTCGGGCATCCTTATCGCAGCTTTCCTTTCGGTGGTTCTGCTTGAATACTACGGACAATTTGGCAAGATAGTTCGCGCCATACTTTTTTTCGGTTTTATTCTGTCGGCACTGGCGGTCTTAACAAAATACGTTCTAATCCCTCTTCTGAAATTGTATCGTATAGGCAGTGTTCTGTCTTACGACCAGGCCGCTACTATTATTGGAACACATTTCTCTAATGTACAGGATAAATTGCTGAATGTGCTTCAACTTCGTAACAGGAAAGCCATGCATCTGAGCGATGAACTGCTGCTAGCGGGAATTGACCAAAAGATCAGCGAACTCGCTCCGGTTCATTTTGCCGCCGCAGTTGATCTCAAAGAAAATCGAAGATACCTGCGTTACGTTTTACCACTGCTGGTTATTACGCTGGTAATTGCCGCCCTTTGGCCGCACGTTTTTTCAAAAAGTACACAGCGCCTGGTAAATTACGATACCTACTTCGAGAAAGAAATGCCATTCAGTTTTCAGATCCAGAATCAAAAAATGTCGGCCCTGCAAACTGAGGATTTTGAACTTTTGCTGAAAGTAGATGGAAGACAGGTACCCGACGAGGTTTTTGTTGAGATGAATGGCATTGAGTATAAACTGGAGAAAAAGGATCAGCTGAACTTCACACACCTTTTTACCAATCTTCAGAAGAACATCAGGTTCAGATTAACGGCTGCAGGATTTTACTCCCGCGAATATGAGATCAGCGTTCTTCCCAAACCAGGATTGCAGCAGTTCAATGTTCAGCTCGTTTATCCCGCTTACCTGAACCGGCAATCCGAGCTGCTGGTAAACACGGGCGATCTGCAGATTCCCGAAGGTACAAAAGCCACCTGGACCTTTAATACCCGCAACACCGAGAATCTTCAGGTGATCTTCAGCGACACGGTGCTTGCATCACAAAAACAGGGGTCTGACCAGTTCAGTTTTACAAGACAAATGTTCTCAAGTAACAGGTATACGCTGAAACCGCAGAACAAGTTTGTAAGCAACGGTGCCGATTCGGTGAGCTACGCAGTAAATGTTTTGCCTGACCGTGTGCCCTCCATTGAAGTTAGCGAGAAGATTGATTCAGTGCAGCCCAATTACGTTTATTTCAGCGGGCAGATCCGTGATGACCATGGTTTTTCCAGACTGGTGTTCCACTACAAAAAATCAGGAACCGACTCGCTGGGGAATCCTTTAACCACAAGTGGTGCACTGCCACTTTCAATTGACAAGAGCAAAATTTCTCAACCCTATTTCCACTTTATGGATGCCGCTCAGTTCAGGTTAAACGCAGGCGACAGAGTGGATTATTATTTTGAAGTACACGATAACGATGGAGTTAACGGACCAAAATCGGCGCGAACCCAGATGCTTGCATTTAAGGCACCAACCCGCGAAGAAATAAGGGAGGCAACAGGCAAAAGTAATTCTGAGATTAAAAAAGAACTTGAGCAAAGTATTAAAAAAGCCGCAGAGCTGCAGAAAGACATCAATGAACTTACCCGGAAAATGAATGAAAAGCAGCAGCTGGGATATGAAGATAAAAAGAGTCTGGAGGACCTGCTTAAAAAACAGCAGTCGCTGCAAAATAAAATTGATGAAATAAAAAAGCAGAACGAGCAGAACAACAGGCGGCAAAACGAGTATGAGCCGCTTGACGAATCCATACTTGAAAAACAGAAACAGCTTCAGGAGCTATTTGAGAACGTGATGACTCCCGAAATGAAGAAATTGTTCGATGAACTAAACCGAATGCTTGAGAAACTTGATAAAAATCAGGTGCAGGAGAAACTTGAAGAATTAAAGCTCAGCAACAAGGATATAGAGAAAGAATTAGACCGTAACCTTGAGGCTTTCAGGCAGCTTGAGATGCAGCAGAAGATGCAGGATGCGATTGAGAAGCTGGATGAGCTGCAAAAAAAGCAGGAAGCCCTGAAAGAACAGACCGAAGGGAAAAAACCTGAGGAAAAGTCATCTGAGAATAAGAAAGATGATGCAGATAAGGGCCAGAAGGATTCAGAGAAAGAGCAAAAGCAGGAAAAGACAGATGAAAATTCAAAAAAAGATGGAGAGACGTCAAAAACCGCCGATAAGAAAAAGTCTGCCGATGAGCTGAAAAAAGAACAGGATAAGCTGAAAAAGGAATTTGATGAGTTAAAAAAGCAGCTGGCTGAGACCAAAGAACAGAACAAGGCGCTTGAAGAACCAATGCCTGTGCCCGAAACCGGTGATATGGAAAAGGAGATAAGTGATGAGATGGAAAACAGCTCAGACAAACTTGGCAAGGGGAGCAAAAAATCGGCTTCACAGTCGCAGCAAAAGGCCAGCGAAAAGATGAAGGAGATGAAGGAAAAACTTGAACAGGCTATGGAGGAGGCCGAAAGTCAGCAGGAAGAAGAGAATGCTCAGGCACTTCGTCAGATCCTTGAAAATCTCCTCAATTTGTCATTCGCTCAGGAGGACCTGATGAATGAGCTCCGTAATACCCGCATCGATAACCCGGCATACACCGCTATTCCGAAGGCGCAGAACAAACTCAGGAACAACAGCAAACTTATTGAAGATAGCCTGCTTGCACTGAGCAAACGCGCGCCCCAGATCAGTGCTGTGGTGAACCGCGAGATCAGTGCCATTAATATGAATATGGGTAAAACTGTTGAAAAGCTCGCAGAACGCAACACCGGCGAAAGTGCCATGCGGATGCAGTCTACCATGAAATCGGTGAACGATCTTGCATTGTTGCTCAACGAGTCGCTTGAACAGATGCAGCAGCAGATGCAGCAGAAAAAAAATGCCAAGGCAGAGCAGGGGGGGAAATGTAAAAAGCCGGGGAAGGGTAATGGAAAATCCAGTTCGAATCAGGGGAAATCAGTTGCAAATATGCGTCAGATGCAGGAACAGCTTAACAGGCAGCTGCAGGAACTGAAAGAGGCACTTGAAAAAGGGGAAAAGCCTGGTCAGAAATCCGGAGATAAACCCGGCCAGAAACCTGGCCAGATGAATCCTGGAAGCTCTGGGTTACCTGGCGCCAAAGGTAACAGCGAGCAGTTCGCGAAAATGGCCGCACAGCAGGAGGCCCTGCGGCGCCAGATGGAACAACTGATGAACCATATGAAGAACAAAGGGCGGGAACCAGGAGGAAATCTGGCTGATTTGATGGAGCAAACTGAGAAAGACCTGGTTAACAGGAGGATAAGCAGTGAAACCATGCGGCGCCAGCAGGAAATCCTTACCAGGCTTCTTGAAAGTGAGAAGGCTGAGAGGGAAAGGGAGCAGGATGAGCAGCGTAAAAGCACCGAAGCAAAAAATCTGCCTCCGGGCAACCCTGAGCAGTTTTTGGAGTATAAAAGACTTAAAGAAAAGGAAATGGAGTTATTAATAACCGTGCCTCCAAGTTTAACGCCATTTTATAAGGAAAAGGTGAATAATTATTTCAACCAGTTGAGTAATGATACCCGCTAAATATCAGACTTTGAAGATTTCGTCCAATACCCAGAGCCTGCGACTCGTTGAGAGGCTGATTGAAGATGTATGCCAGATATACAGTGTAAACGAGGACTGTTATGGCAATATGCTCATTGCTGTTACTGAGGCAGTGAACAATGCAATATTGCATGGCAATAAGAATGATCCCGATAAGTTCGTGAAGATCGGTTTTGAATCAGATGACAATAAACTGGTTTTTTCAGTAATTGATGAAGGTCCGGGTTTCGACTATGAAAGTTTACCTGACCCCACAGATCCGGCAAATATTGATAAGATCAGCGGAAGGGGAGTTTTTCTGATGTCAAACCTGGCAGATTCTATAAAGTTTGAGGATAATGGCCGAAAGGTGCTCCTTGGTTTCAATGGCTGATTACTGATATGAACTCTTAAAAAAGCAGAAAACTACATCTTCATTTAGCCCCGTTCTCTGTTCAATCTTATCTTTATGAGCAGGTAAATATGATGGGCCGGTATAATCACACCTTTCTTCTTCTGATAATCGTTTTTTCCTGTTTCAATGTTTTTTCACAGAGAGAACAAACACAGGAAAGACTTGCCATTCAATACCTCTCTGAAAAGGAATTCGAGAAAGCCAATGTATATCTTGAAATGCTTTATGAGAGGCAGCCCGATCGCTGGTATCAGGATTATTACCACAGTCTTCTGGGCGCGGGCGATCTGAACGGCGCCGAAAAGATGGTGAAAAAACATATCCGTTCGCACCGACGTGATGCTTACCTGTATGTGCAGCTCGGTCACATCTACAGTAAACAGGGAGAAGATAAAAGGAAGTCAGAATCGTTCGACAGGGCACTTAAGGAATTAACACCGATGCAGCCATACCTTCAGCAACTGGCTCAGGCATTTCTCAGAGAAAAGGAGTTTGAACGCGCTCTGCAGGTTTACGAGAAGGCACGCAAGGCAAACCCCGACTATCCTTTTTATTATGAACGGGCAGAGATTTTCAAGACCTCCGGTGATGTAAGATCAATGATCAGTGAATATCTTGATGCACTTGAATTCAGGGATTCGGAACTGGCTACCGTTCAGGGACAGCTTCAGAACAGCCTTGGTTATGATGATCAGAGCGGAGGCTTCAAAAATCCCGTCCTGAAAGAAGAACTGCAAAAAAGAATAAGCAAAAATCCAGGCAAAGTGGTGCTGGTGGAATTCCTCATTTATGTGCAGAAGCAGCAAAAAGATTTTGACGGTGCTTTTGTACAGGCCAGGGCGCTTGACAAACGGCTCCGTGAAGAGGGCCACCGGATTTATGAGCTCGCAAGAGTTTGTGTGGAAAACAAAGAATGGCAAACAGCAAAACGTTGTTACGAATACCTGCTTGCGAAAGGTGAGAACAATACTTATTACGAGGTAGCAACTATTGAAAGTCTGCACGTTGATTTTCTGTCTCTGACTTCTCAGCCAAAACCGGCGCCTGAAGAGCTGCGCGCTTTAGAGGTAAGGCTGGCCGGGGCCTGTGCTAAATACGGCCATCTTAACCTGAGCCATCAGCTGCTGAAGAACCTGGTGTACTTGCAGGCATATTATTTGTCAGAGAGTGGCAAAGCTATTGAGAGACTGGAGAAATTTATCATTCAGCCGGGTATTGAAGCTCCTGTGCGTGCTGATTTTAAGATCGTATTGGGTGATCTGTATCTTCTGAACGGCGACATCTGGGATGCTTCTTTGTTATACTCGCAGGTTGAGAAGGATTTTAAATATGAACCTGTAGGGCAGGAGGCAAAGTTCAGGAATGCAAAGCTAAGCTACTATGCCGGCGACTTTGCCTGGGCCAAAGCACAGTGTGATGTTTTAAAGGGCGCAACATCAAAACTTATTGCCAACGACGCGCTTGACCTGAGCCTGGTGATCACCGATGCCATTGGTGTTGATACAGCTGCCGCCCCTCTCCGCATGTTCTCCTCAGCTGAATTGCTGGTTTTACAGCACCGCTATACTGAGGCCATCAGCAGAATGGACAGTATCAATCTGATTTATAACGATCACACCCTTGGAGATGATATCCTGTTCAGGAAAGCTTCCATTTACACCAGGCTGGGCCGATACGCGGAGGCGGAAAAAATGTACAGTGACATCCTCACCTATTACCCCGGAGAGTTGTATGGCGATGATGCACAATATAAACTGGCTGAACTCTATCATTATAATCTTAGTAATAAGGATAAGGCCGCTGAGGCATATCAGCAGGTACTTACAGCTTTTCCAGGCTCTGTTTTTACCGTAGAAGCCAGGCAACGTTTCAGAGAGCTGCGCGGAGATGTGCTGAACAATTGAATGTGATGACTGATACTGCTCCTGTTGAGAACTTTCCATTTATTACTACTCACGAAATTGAAGTGCTTCGCCTTGATAAACTGCATCCCATAACCGGTGGAAACAAAGTTTATAAACTAAGGCATAATCTCCGAACCGCCAAAGAAATGGGACTTCCGGTAGTTACCTTTGGCGGCGCACATTCCAATCATATCGCGGCGGCCGCAATGGCCTGCAAAACAAATAACGTTGAAATAACGGGACTTATCAGAGGTCCTGTTGAACACGAAAGCAGCACCCTCAATTTTGCACGAGCGCAGGATATGAAGATCAGGGTGGTAGACAGAAATGAGTACGCAAAAAAAAATCAGGCTGAATATTTGAGGAAACTCAAAGATCTTCTGGGGCCTTTTTATCTCATTCCTGAAGGAGGAGCAAATGAAGCGGGTATGAAAGGCTGTGCTGAGATTATTCCTCCTGATTGGCATTACGACTACATTCTTTGCGCCTGCGGAACAGCCACCACCTACGGCGGACTTTTGCTCTCTCACGGCAAAAAGAGCAAGGTGATAGGTGTCAGCGTTTTAAAGGGAAAAAACACCCTGCCTGAACAGGTGAGAGCATCATTCAGTGAATTAAGGGGATTCACAATTTCCGGTGATGAGGCAATGGGTAACAATATTCTGAGTTCGCATGCTATCATATCATCCTATGCATTCTCGGGTTTTGCCCGGTACAACCAGCAGTTGATAGATTTTAAAAGGAAGTTCGAGATCAGTACCGGCATCATTCTGGACCATGTTTATACCGTAAAGCTTTTTTTTGCGCTGTACGATCTCTGTAACAAGATGTTGATCAGTCCGGGAAGTTCTGTGCTGGTGATCCATAGCGGAGGCCTGCAGGGCAATGTTGATTTTGAAAGACTTCACAGATCAAAACTGGACAAAATTTGATGGGTTGCGCACCGCGCCGCAGGGTTTATTCTCCTCTGCCTGTAATCAGGACATAAGGGATAGCTGGTTGAAGTCATTTGCCGGCCTTTCTAAATCTATGTATCTTTAACCTTAATTTTTTAAAGTATGGGATGTGGCAGCGGATGCGGTACAGGATCAAGCGGACTTCCGGCAGGGTGTAACAACAATGGTGCCTGCGGAGTTGGTGACAGCTGTAATAAATTAACGGTTTTCGACTGGCTGGGAAATATGCACCTGCCTGCCGGACAGAAGCCCTTTGATATAGTAGAAGTAAGGTTCAAAAATTCACGCAAGGAGTTTTACCGCAATACAAATAACCTCTCACTGCAGATTGGCGAGCCAATAGCAGTGGAGGCATCTTCCGGACATGATATTGGTACGGTGTCACTTACAGGTGAGCTGGTGCGCCTGCAGCTGAAGAAAAAGAACATCAATTTTGACACAGCAGAGATCAGGAAGATCTACCGTAAAGCGCGACAGGCCGATCTCGATAAATGGAAAGAAGCCAGGGCACTTGAGGTAAATACCATGTACAGAGCCCGTACCATTGCGCTCCGTCTGGGACTGGAAATGAAACTCAGTGATGTTGAGTTCCAGGGCGACAAATCAAAAGCAATTTTCTATTATACAGCCGACGCAAGGGTGGATTTTCGCGAGCTTATAAAAGTGCTTGCTGAAGAATTCAGAGTAAGGATCGAAATGCGCCAGATAGGGTCGCGTCAGGAGGCGTCACGCCTTGGAGGTATTGGCTCGTGCGGACGTGAACTTCTGTCTCTTATAAACAA
>JAEZDS010000052.1 GCA_023433205.1 Bacteroidota bacterium | reverse complement strand
GTATTGAAGACATAAAATACAGTTTTGAAGAAGTATTTAAACTTTATGCTCCTGAATTGCAGCTTGGTTTCCTGAAGTTTTTAAAAGGTACACCGGTACGCGACAAACACAATGAGCACGGCTATGTTTTTGATCAGGAGCCACCGTACCAGATCATAGAAAGCAACTACCTTTCAAGAGAAGAACTGTTGCAGATAACACAGCTTGAACATGCGCTGGAAATCTACTGGAACAGCGGCAAAGCCATGAACTGCCTGAGGTACGTTACCGCGAAGTACAGCATTTACGATTTCCTGCAGCCATTGGGACAAAGATTTGGAGAGGAACACAGCTACCACGCTTACTCGTTTAACGACGTTTTTGATGTACTGCACAGTCACGTAAAAACCATTTATCCCGACGATGCGGTATTGTTACAACTGGTCGCGCTGGATTACTACCTGCACTTTAAAGTGCGTCCGCAGCTTCGTTATCTCGAAAATTCAGAAGAGGCAAAAAAACTTCCACAATCAGGCTCCTATAAAGAAAAGGGAGTGCGGCACCTGCAATTGCCAATCACATTTGATTACGCGACCTTTAAAAAAGAAAACAGAATAATCAATACAAATAGCTCCCTGCTGCTGCGTTATGACGGACTGAACAAGGCCCAGGTTGTGCAAGCAGAAAATTAACAGTAATGGCAAAAAAAGACCCCAGAGTAGATGAGTACATTAACAAGGCTGCAGATTTTGCAAAACCGGTACTCCGGCATTTCCGAATGCTCGTACACAAGGCATGTCCTGAAGTAGAGGAAAAGTGGAAATGGAGTTTTCCGCATTTTGATTATGCCGGAGGTCCGCTGGCGCACATGGCTTCATTTAAACAGCATTGCGCCATAGGTTTCTGGAAGGCTTCACTGATGAAAGACCATACACCGTCAAGCGATGAAAACGGGATGAGCAGCTTTGGCAGAATTACTTCACTTGATGATCTGCCTGCCGACAAGGTGCTGATAAAATACATTCATGAAGGAATGAAGCTGAATGAGCTGGGAGTAAAGATCAAAAAGAAACCGGTTAAAAGCAGCGAAGTTGAGCCACCCGATTATTTTAAGAAGGCACTCAACAAAAACAAGGACGCCAAAAATACCTTTGAAAATTTCAGCAACTCCAATAAAAAGGAATATGTAAGCTGGGTAACAGAAGCCAAAACAGAAGAGACCCGGAAAAAGCGACTTGCCACAGCCATAGAGTGGATGGCCGAAGGCAAGGTGAGAAACTGGAAATATATGGCAAAAAAGTAGCGCTAACCTGGCTTCCTGAATTATGGGGGCATTGGACCATTGTACCGCAAACAGGGAATGTCTTTTGAGATAAAACATTCGCGGTGAAAATTAAGCTGGATCTTTTCTGGAGGGACCTTTGAAGACACTGTTATCACCTTTAATGGTGTTTCCCACCATTGTGCGAGGCAGAGGGAGTCAACGCTGATGGTATTGGGTGTAGCAAAGTTACCGGGGTTTGCTTTTTTCAGCTGCTCTTCCAGTATTATTGCGTAAGTGCCAACCGGAAGTTTCACTTCAAAATAACCGCTATCATTAGTCACCGTTTTGGCAACTATCTTTTTGTTCAGGTCGTTTTTGTCGCCTTCCCTGAAGTACAGAACCTTTCCGGCGTAAGGTTTGGGGGTATTATATTCCTGCATCACCTCATCGGTAGGTCGCGCGCCGCCACAATAGGAGGAGGTAAGCGTAACAAGCCCCATGACCGGACTATCGCTGGCGGCAGCGCTTTGTTGCCCGGGTGTACTCCGTTGAACGGAGGAGCAGGCAGTCAACAATAATAAAAACAGGATCTTTTTCACAGAAAAATATTTTAATGTTATAAAATCAGCAGTATCATTAAATACCTTTGTTACATGAATTTAAACAGATACTTGATAAAGATAGGGATTTGTATTGCCACCATGTTTTTGTCCCTCGCCTGTACCAAGGAAGATCCGATAGTAAACGAACCAAATGAGCCTCAGGATCCCAACGCCGCCTTTTTTAGCTGGCGGCTTGACGGAGGAACACAGGTGCATGCTGACTCAGCCGTTTCGTACGAACAGAGTCATGTGATCTTCGCATATGAGCATGGAGGAGGTTCTTTAGAGATCATACTCTCTGAAATGAAGGCAGGGACATATAACATCTCAACCGCTACAGGTAATCAGCTCACCTATACGCAAGACAATACAATGTATGAAACCACTGGTACGGTAAATATCAGCAGTTCAACAATCAGCAATCTATCAGGCAGTTTTGATTGTGCCTTTAAAAGCGGACCTTATAAGAATATCAAAGGAGAGTTTAAGGATATACCTAAAAGATAAAAGACAAATTTGAATCAAAATTGTAAGAACGAATTCCTGGGCCTTATCGATCTGCCTTCGTCGTCAACAAAATCGCAATTGGTACCTTGTTTAACTACTGAAATTTCTTATCCAGATCAGAACGCAGTCCCAGCATTTTTATCGCTGTAACTGCCGCCTCATCACCCTTATTGCCATGTTTACCTCCGGCCCGGTCGAGTGCCTGTTGTTGATCCTGGGGTGTAAGTACCCCGAAGATCACGGGTTTATTGTATTTAATATTGAGGCTGGTGATACCGCCGGCCACCGCATTACATATAAAATCAAAATGGCGGGTTTCGCCCTGTATAACACAACCTAAACAGATGATTGCATCAACATTGGCTTTTTCGGCCATGTATTGTGCGCCAAGGGTAAGCTCAAAGCTGCCGGGCACCGCTGTAACAATAATGTTCTCTTTTTTCGCGCCATTGGCAAGAAGTGAGTTTATGGCACCTTCTTTTAGGGCATTGGTTACTTCCGCATTCCATTCAGCGCAAACAATAGCGAAACGGTAAGGACCGGCATCAGGAACAGGGGTTCCTTCAAAAGTTGACAGGTTTTTTGCTGAACTGCTCATTAAACAAAAGAAAAAAGGGGCCTGCTAAGCCCCTGTTGGAAAAACTTAATCAGTTGAGATCACCTAGTGCTTTCACCCTGGCGATATCAAGGTCAATTTCTCTTCCTTCAGCAGATGAAGGGAATTCCATCTTAATTCTCTCGTAGGTACTTGCCGAAGCGCGGTAATCTTTCAGCAGCTCCTGAGCAAAAGCGGCTTTGCGCAGATACAGAGGAGATGTAAAACTGTTCTCGCGTTTATCGGCAGCCTTCATGTAATATTTTACTGCCTCTTCCAGCCGATTAAGTTCCATGTGACTATCGCCGATTGCACCAATAGCCACAGCGGCAAGTATTTCATCATTACCGTCATATTTTTCAAGGTGTTCAATTGCCTGCTCAAATTGTCCCATCTGCAGGTAAGAAACTCCTGCATAATAATGGGCCAGGTTACCGGTTTTGGTCATGCCGTATTCATCAGCAATCTGCAAGAAGCCCAGCATTTGTTTCTGCCCTTCAGGTGCCATTACCATTGCACCACCATTAACAGCCAACCTAAAACTATCAGCCTCAAAATATTTTTGCGCATGATAAATTTCATTCGATGCCATTACTTCCTGCTCTGGCAGATAAAATAATTTGAAGTATACCAAAGCCGCGATCAGCAGCAAAAATCCGCCACCAACATAGTTAACAAGGTTCTTGTTCTTCTCATAAAAAATCTGGAAACCTTCAAATCCGGGTTCTGAAACCCGCTTTTTTGGTGTTGTCTCTTCTACGCGATTTCCGGTATTGTCAACAGTGGTTTCTTCTCTTGTATCGGCCATTTGTATTAGTAAAATTGGTCTGCGAAGATAAGATTTTTTCTGTTAAAACGAAACCGCAATGGGCCTCTGCGCCAAAAAATAAGCGTAATTTTACCAGTCTCATGTTCCTGAAACAGCTTTCTCTGGTAAATTTTAAGAATTATCGTGATTTTGAGGGGGATTTCTCTCGCAAAGTCAACTGTTTTGTGGGGCAGAACGGACAGGGGAAAACCAACCTGCTCGACGCCATTCATTACCTTTCTTTCTGCAAAAGTTTTTTTAACCCCGTTGATAGTCAGAACATAAGACACAGCGAACCATTTTTTGTGATCCAGGGCATTTTTGCAAAAGACGGGGAAGAGCAGGAATTGTATTGTGGCCTGAAACGGAACCAGAAAAAGATCTTTAAAAAGAACAAACGTGAATATGAAAGGCTGAGCGAACACATTGGTCAGTTTCCGCTGGTAATGATCTCTCCCAGCGATTCTGAACTGATAGATGGCAGCAGTGAATACCGTCGTAAATTTATTGACGGCATCATTTCGCAGTACGACAAGGTTTATCTTGATAAACTAATTGCCTACAACCAGGTTTTAAAACAGCGTAACGCCTTACTTAAACATTTTGTCGATACAAGGGCCTTTGACGCGGAGTCGCTGGATATCTGGGATGAGCAGCTGGTTATTCACGGAAAGGTGATCTCAGAAAAACGAATTGACTTTCTCAGAAACTTTAAACCGCTTTTTGACGCTTACTACGCCAATATCAGTGCCAGCCGCGAACATGCAGAGTTAAGTTACATCAGCACCATTGAAGGAAAAGATCTTAAAACCGCTTTAATGACTGCTCTTTCGCGCGACAGGGCCCTGCAATACTCTACAGTTGGCCCGCACAAAGATGATCTTGAATTCAGGCTGGAAGGTCACAGCCTCAAAAAATTCGCCTCCCAGGGGCAACAGAAATCCTTTTTGCTGGCACTGAAGCTTGCGCAATTTGAGTTCATTAAAAGCCAGAAAGATCTTAACCCTTTGCTGCTGCTTGACGACGTGTATGACAAACTTGACGAACAGCGTTTCTCGAAATTACTGGAGATAGTAAGCGGAGAAAAATTCGGGCAGGTTTTTATCACTGACACACATCCCGAACGTATGAACAATCTCCTTAATCAGATGGAGATTGAACACAAAACCTTCCTTATAAAACAGCAGGACCCTGCAGGTGATAGCGAGCTTGCCCAGTTACCATTGTAAATCGCGTTACTTCAGAATATTGATAAATATTCCCAGGAGCACAAAAATCACGATCATAAACAAAACCGACCTGGGGTTTGCCCAGTTCACTGTCCAGCCCATCCAGGCAATTCGTTTGGGAGGGAGCAGGCGTTTATCCTCGGGGTTATAATAGAAAATACCCCATACCCATTTTGACGGATCGTTTTGCCATTCGTTTTCGAGCATTATACTAAGGTAGGCGAAAAAACCAAACGCTCAAGTGTACTTGAGTTTTGTTCTGCAGGATCAGCAACCAGGCAATCACTATCTAAAATTCGCAATTCTTCGGCGTCCTCGGAAACGGGATCACGTCTCTTACATTACTCATACCTGTAACAAACATCACCAGCCGCTCAAAACCAAGTCCGAAACCGGCGTGAGGATTTGTGCCGAACCGGCGTGAATCGAGGTACCAGCTGAGTTCCTCTGCTGGAATTCCAATTTCCTTCATCCGGTCTTCAAGCTGAGAAAGCCGTTCCTCGCGCTGAGAGCCACCAACAATTTCACCGATGCCAGGAAATAAAATATCCATAGCAGCAACTGTCTTGCCATCTTCATTTAACCGCATGTAAAAAGATTTGATCTCTTTCGGGTAATCAATGAGAATAACAGGTTTCTGAAAGTGTTTTTCCACCAGGTAGCGCTCATGCTCGCTCTGCAGGTCAACACCCCACTTTTCAACGAGGTACTGGAATTTCTTCTTTTTATTGTGATTGCTGTTGCGCAGAATTTCATAAGCCTCAGAATATGTTAGTCGCTCAAATTTGTTATTGATACAGAACTTTAGTTTTTCGAGCAGACCCATGGTTGATCTTTCATTCTGAGGTTTTTGTTTTTCCTCGTCAGTCAGGCGCTGGTCGAGAAAAGCAAGATCGGCCTCATTGTGTTCAAGTACATACCGGATCAGGTACTGAAGCAGTTCTTCGGCCAGATCCATGTTGTCTTTAAGATCAGCGAATGCCATCTCCGGTTCAATCATCCAGAACTCTGCCAGGTGCCGTGCAGTATTGCTGTTCTCAGCACGAAAGGTTGGACCGAAGGTGTAAATTTCTCCAAAAGCCATGGCTGCCATCTCGCCCTCGAGCTGACCGGAAACGGTAAGGTTCGTTGATTTACCGAAAAAATCTTCTTTAAAATCCACTTCGCCTTTGTCGTCCTTAGGCGGATTTTTAAGATCGAGTGTTGTTACCCTGAACATTTCACCTGCACCTTCGGCATCGCTGGCAGTGATGATGGGTGTGTGCAGGTAAACGAATCCCCTTTCGTTAAAAAATTTATGAATGGCGAATGCAAGACTGTTTCGTACACGGAACACGGCACCAAAGGTGTTGGTGCGGAAACGCAGGTGAGCGATCTCTCTCAAAAATTCAAGGCTGTGTTTTTTCGGCTGAAGCGGATATTTTTCAGGATCACTGTCACCGATTATCTCAACTTTATCTGCTTTTAGTTCAACAGTCTGCCCTTTGGCGGGCGAATCAACCAGCTGGCCTGTGGCGCTGATAGCAGCTCCGGTGGTAATACGTTTTAACAGCCCGGGTTCAGTATTCGCAAAATCAACCACCACCTGCAGGTTATTATTGGCTGAACCATCGTTGAGCGCAACAAATTGGTTATTCCTGAACGTGCGTACCCAGCCTTTAACTGTAACCTGTTCTCCGGCGCTGATCCTGCCGGCCAATATTTCCCTGATCTTCAGGCGTGCCATAGTTGATTTTTAGGGGCCAAAGATAAGACTTTGCTTTGCTTGACCACATAGAAAGTAGCACTTTGGTATATCTGGCATAGAGGCGGGACTCGCATTATGTTGTAACGTTTTCGGGACACAAGAATCAGGGAGGAAAGAACCAAGCCCCGGATTGTGGTGTAACTTCTTTTAGAGACAGGACATAATGCCCTTCTATGCTCCTTCCATGGTTCTATTGTTACTATGTTGTTAAATATAACCAGCCCCTTCAGCATTACGCAGAGCTTCTTTTCACCTCCTCGTATTCATCCTCCCATATTTCCTCTGCCATTTCAGAATAACTATAAACAAGATCACGGATAAAATTCTGCTCTGGAAATTGCCGTGCTTCAACTGTCCGTAACTGTACAGATTTACCAATGATTATCAACTCTTCGAATAAACGAGGGTTTATAATTTTAAAATAATTCCTGTTATTGTGGTACTTCCGGTAAAGCGGAAACTGTATATCTTCAAAGTTCATGAACAGATCATTCCTCCAGCTGGTTGCGGCCTATATCAGCCAACATTACAAAGATACCATAGAAGAGCTTTGTATTGTACTTCCCGGCAAAAGAGGAGCAGTTTTTCTGAAAAAACACCTGGCTGCAGAATTCAGAAAAACAATCTGGATGCCCGACATAATTAGTGCTGAAGATCTGGTGTACGGACTAAGCGGATTAAAAGTACTTGATGAGACTGAACTTGTTTGTCACCTGTATGAAAGTTACCGCGCCTGCCAGAACGCAGAAGCCGAAAGTTATGAAAGTTTCGCCAAATGGTGACAGCTGATCCTCCACGATTTTAATGAAATAGACAGATACCTTGCCAGCAGTGAGCAGCTTTATGAAAATCTGAAAGACATAAAAGAAATTGAGAACTGGAGTCTTGGCGCGCCCGAACTCAGCCTTCAGCAGCAGCGCTACCTTGCCTTTATGAGCAGTCTGGGCGCTATCTACAAACATTTCAGGGCGGCAATGCTCAGTAAAGGTTCTGGCTGGCCAGGACTTGCCTACCGACAGGCGACCGAGGCCGATGTGCTTGAAAAATTTGGTGCACGGTATAAAAAAATTCTGTTTTGTGGTTTTAACGCGCTTAATACAGCAGAAATCAAAATTTTTAAAAAACTTTTTGAAAGTGGCAGAGCGGAAATGTTGTGGGACGCTGACACTTACTATCTGGAAAACAGCGAACAGGAAGCCGGCCTGTTTCTTCGCAACAACCTTAGACTTTTCCCGGTGAAGGAGCCGTTTTTTATAAACAATTATTTCAAGGAGGAAAAAACAATCAACATCATCTCAGTGCCCAAACAGCTTGGTCAGGGACAGGTGGTGCGTCAGAGTTTGCAGGAACTGCACCGGCAGGGAATTTCATTTGACAAGGTTGCCGTTGTGCTTGCCAACGAAAAATTATTGTGGCCGGTGTTACAGCAACTACCAGACGAGGTGCAGCACCTTAACATAACAATGGAATATCCACTGCGTTTTACTGCAAGTTACGACCTGGTAGAAACCATATTACAGCTGCAGTACAATTACACACGGCAGCAACGCACGGTAAAAACACTTTATCATAAAGACCTGGCAATGCTTCTCAGGCAACCCCTTTTCCAGCAATATCTCCAGCGCGCGGGCGCTTCCAGAAGTGCCGTTTCAAGAATGAACGATCTTAACCGCAGAAATCTCGCATTCCTGACACCAGGCATTACGGAGGAGCTTTTCGGGGAAGACTGGAATCATGTTTCGCCTCTGCTTGTGCCACAGACAGCGCCTGCTTTGCGAACGGCAATCGTAAACGTGCTTGATAAGCTGCTTAAGCATAACAAAAGTGACAGATCTGGAAACGGAGAGATGCTTGAGGCCGAGCACATCACCATTCTGCTGAAGGCCTTTAACAGGCTTGAAGAGATAATGGCAGGTTATCCGCATTTTAAAGACATAGGCGCCTTCCGCCAACTGTTTGTGCAGGTTACTGGCAGCGGAAGCGTTCCCTTTCTCGGCGAACCATTGCAGGGACTGCAAATTATGGGTGTACTTGAGACACGCACTCTTGATTTCGAACATCTTATTCTGGTAAATGTGAACGAGGGGGTTTTGCCTTCAGGAAGAAGTATCAACTCGTTTATACCAAATGATCTCAAAAGCGCAGCAGGAATGCCTTTATACACGGAAAAAGACGCGGTGTACGCCTATCACTTTTACCGTCTACTGCAGCGCGCCAAAACAGTAACCATCACTTACGACAGTGAGACCGACACCTTTGGCAAAGGAGAAAAAAGCAGATTTGTTACTCAGCTTTTGCTTGAGTTACAGAAGTATAATTCGCAGATAAAGATCACCGAAGCAACTGCCATCTTCCCGGGGCTTAGCGCTGAACCAGTTTATGAAGTTGAGATGAACAAGTCAGAAATTTTGTTGGAAAACATTGTAAAAAAGGCAGTGAGTGACAGGGAGTTCGCCTCGCTTTCACCCTCCTCTCTTATTATGTTCAAACAATGCAGCCTTCGGTTTTATCTTCGATATGGTGTACAGCTGAAAGAGACCGAAGCGGTGGAGGAAAATCCTGAGGCCGGCACATTTGGTTCGATACTGCACCTGAGTCTGGAAAAGATATACAAACCATTTGCGGGCCAGCTGCTCAATCCCGCAAATCTGCGAAAGACTCTGCCGCTGCTTGACAAAACAGTTGAAGAAAGTTTTAAAGAAGTGTTTGAACGTGAAGAGTTGTCGGGCAAAAGTTTGCTTCAACTTGAGGTGATAAAAGTGTATGTAAAAAAACTGATCAATCAAGACCTTGCATTTATGGAGGAGCTGGGAAAAAGTAACAGGCAACTCCAGATCCTTCACCTGGAGCACGAGCTGTCGGCAGCGCTTGATTTGCCAGGTGACCCGTCCCGCATCTTTGTAAAGGGTAAGATTGACAGGATTGACAGGTGTGGTGATGAGGTGCGTGTGATTGATTACAAAAGCTCGGTACAGGCTTCAGATAAATTTGAGTTTGCTGACTTTGAAACCCTCTTTCACGACCCGGCGTACGATAAACAGATGCAATTGATGATCTATGCCTGGTTACTATGGAAAAACGGGCTGGCTACAGCAGCACAGATACAGCCTGCCATCATTCCATTTAAGGTGTTTGGCGATAAACCAAGGCACATTGTTGACAGCAGCAAAAGAGCATTACAGCTAAGTGATGATTTTCTTCAGGAGTTTGAAAAAGCCTTTGCCATTTTTGTGAATTCCGTATTTGAACAGGATCTACCCTTTAAACAAACAGAAAACAGGGATATCTGCGAGTTTTGCGCTTACAATGTGGTCTGCAACTTTCACCCCTGATCGGCAAGCAGCAGATTTTCCATACCCACGGTCATTTTCACCATCCCGAACTTCACCACAGCCTTCTGCTCTTTGATCTCCTCCACCACTCCAACCTCCTTTCCGTTCAGTACCGTTACTTTGCTGCCGGGTTTCAGAACCGACTTTATACGGGCAATTTTTTTCTCAGCGTAGGCATCATGTTTTTTCGATTTGCGCAGAGCCTCCCGTTTTTTGGTCTCAGCTGTAATACCATCCACAAAACGTTTGATGATCTCTTTTCGGTCCTGTTTTTGATTCCACTCCTCCATCAGGCGCAGGTATTTTTTTCCGAATTCAGCAAGACGTGCAAGCTCTATCTTACGCTCACGTTCTTTCTCAATTTTTTCCTGCCAGGTATTAAAAAGCTGCTGGTACTTTTCACGACTTGTTCGGGCCAGAAAACGCTCATGTTCAGTGCGTGAGACCTCTTCCTCAAGTCGCGATTTCTGATCCTGCACTTCGGCTAAAAGGCGGCTGAGTCTGAGCTTGTCGCGGTCAACTTTGGTTTTGGCGCGTTCAATAAGGTGTTTGGGAAAACCAATTCTTTCCGCCACCTCAAAGGTATAACTACTGCCAGGTTCACCGATACTGAGAATATACTTTGGTTCAAAAGTCTCGCTGTTAAAGAGCATGCTGGCGTTGCGGGCGCCGCTAAGTTTTTCGGTCAGCACCTTAATGTTGCCAAAATGCGAGGTGATGATTCCCTTGGCTTTTGAGTTCACCAGGCTTTCAAGCACCGTTTCCGCAATAGCGCCTCCAAGTTCAGGATCAGTTCCGCTGCCGAACTCATCCATCAGTACAAGGCTGGCTTCATTTGCTTTTTCAATAATTGCGGTCATTGATTTAAGTTTGGCGCTGTAGGTACTCAATTCATTTTCGATGCTTTGTGTATCGCCCATGTCAATCAGCACCTCCTCAAAAAAACCAAACACGCTGCTCTCTGAGGCCGGCACCAGCAATCCGCTTTGCAGCATCACCTGAAGAAGGGCCACAGTTTTTAGAGCAATGGTTTTTCCACCTGCATTTGGTCCGCTTATCACTAAAATTCTGTTGTCACCGTTTAGCTGCAGGTTCAAGGGCACAGTTGGTTTACCCGCCTTACGATTCTGCAGCAATAAAAGCGGATGCCGGGCATCGTACAATTCCAGCCTGAAATCATCAGCGATAGCCGGCATTTTTGCTTCAAGCGTTATGGCAAAAAGGGCTCTGGCTCTGTATTGATCGATCTCCTGCAAAAGAATCTGACCTCTCTTTAGTTCCGGCGCAAAAGGATGAAGAAGCTCACACAATTCTTTCAGCAGCCTGTTTACTTCTCTCCTTTCGTCTATCTCAAGCTCAGCGATCTCATTGTTTACAGTTATGGTTGCTCCGGGTTCTATAAAAATTGTTTTGCCGCTCTCGCTTTTGTCGTGCACAAACCCTGACACTTCAGACTTAAAATCACTTACCACGGCGAGGGTTCTTCTTCCGTTAAAAAAGCCCTCTTCATTTTCGCGCAGGTATCCCAGCTTGCGCAGTTCATTTACATAACTGTAGAATTTTTTGTCGCTTTCGCGCCTTTTTTCCGATACCTGCCTTCTTATTCGCGCGAGTTCAGGCGAAGCACTGCTTTTTACCGATGCTTCACCATCAATAACCCTTTCAATCTCTGATACTACCTGCGGCAGCGCCTGAACATTTGCGGCAAGCAAAAAGATAGTGGGCAGTTCGTGGCGCTTCTCATATAAGAACCTAGAAAGAGTATTAGCTACCTCCACACTGCGCTGCACTTTTAACAAGGCTGTTTCTTCCATTGTGGCGCCCAAAAGTGACAGTCGCCCCAGTTCGGCGCTGATGTCGTCGTGTTCAACAGAGGGAAAAAAAGCTTTGCCCTGCAGAAGGTTTAACAGCTCATTACAGCGATTAAGCTCTGATAAAATATGATCGCGAGAGGTAGAGGGAGCAATCAGCGCGCAGTTTTTCCGGGCCGCCGCGCTTACACACTTTTCCGCTATTAATTCCCTGATGCGGTCAAACTGCAGCAGTTCGAGGTGTTTGCCACTGATAATCACTTGGCGCTAAGTTTACAAATTACAGAAATCTTTACTGAAAAACAATCTGGCAAAGGTTGGCCAAATGTACGAATTAGGCTATTTTTGAGAGTCCTAAAAAGTACAAAATGAAATCCGAATTAATTGCCAGGCTTGAAGAGCTGCTGTCTAAAGACGCGGTTGAAGTTGCTGCTGATGTGAAAGCCATTCAAAAAGAGTATCAAAAACTGTGGACCAGCGAGTTCGAGCAGGCCAAGCAGGCTTTTCTCGATGAGGGCGGGCATCTCCGTGATTTCGAGTACCACAAAGGTGCGGAGGATCAGAAGTTTGAGGCATTGATTGAACAGTACGGCAAACTAAAAAAGGAGGCGGATGCTAAACTTGCATCAACACAGGCCAGAAATCTGATCATAAAAGAAGAGATCATTGCCAAGATAAAAGATCTTAGTCATGTTAGTGAGAATGTAGGCGCAGCTATCAGGAAACTTCAGGAACTGCAAGCGCAATGGAAAGAAACAGGGCAGATCTCAAGCCACAAATACAAAGATGTGCAGGCAGATTACAGCAGGGCCGTTGAAGAGTTTTACTATAATCTGAAGATCTTTCGTGATCTGCAGGAACACGATCTCAAAAAAAATTATGAGCTGAAATCGGAACTCATTCAGAAGTTGAAGGCTATTCAGCAACTTGAAAATGTAAAGGAGGCAGAGAGACTCATAAAGATTTACCGGAATGAGTGGGATGAAATTGGTCCCGTTCCCAACTCAAAGTGGGACTCGCTTAAACAGGAGTACAAAACAGCACTTGACGAAACATACAGCAAAATAAAATCGCATTACCATTCGCTTGAGGAGCAAAAGGAGGCCAATCTTAAGACCAAAAAGCAGATAATTGAACAGGCAAGAGCTCTGGTTGAGGCCAGCAACAGCACCCGCGCACAGCAATGGAATGAAGCGACCGAAAAATTACTGGCACTGCAGGCAGAGTGGAAAAACACCGGCAGAACCAGCGAAAAGGACAATGAAAAAGTATGGTCTGAATTCAGATCGGTATGCGACAGTTTTTTTGAAAAGAAAAAGGAATTTTTTGCAGGACTGAATGAAAAGTTCGCCGCCAACAGAAAGGTGAAGTCTGAGCTGATAGCGAAAGCAGAGGCTTTGCAGGACAGTATTGACTGGCAGAAAACCACCGCTGATCTGATAAAACTGCAGGAAAGCTGGAAAAAACATCCAGCCAACGGCGACAAAGAAGAGGCCAAACTATTTGCCAGGTTCCGCAGGGCCTGCAATCATTTTTTTGAAGCAAAGAAAAAACATTACGAAGATGTTGATGCCTCCTACGAAAAGAATCTCGCAGCAAAAGAGGAGATCTTAAAAAAGCTGAATGACCTGAAGTTAGGAGAGGACATCAATTCGAACCGCGAGCAGCTGCGTGCGATCACCCTTGAATGGAATGAGGCAGGGCATGTGCCGATGAAAGAGAAAAAGCGGGTGAATGAGGCGTTTTACAACCGGCTTGATGAACTGTACGAACAGATGCACATTGACAAACACGAGAAAGCGCAATTGCAGTTCAGGGCGAAGATCGACAGGTTGGTGTCGGCCGACAATGCGCAGGAACTTTTGAGGAGGGAGGCGGACCATCTCCGGAAATTAAGCGAAGAGATCAATGCCCGTGTGCGGACTTACGATAACAATATGGGCTTTTTTAAGGCTTCAAAAGGCAATAACAGCTTTATGAAGGAAATAGAAGACAAGATCAAAGCTGAAAAAGAGCGTATTGAGGAACTGGCCGGCAAAAGAAAGATGGTGAATGAAGCTTTGGGCAAACTGCGTGAAGCAGATAAACCACGCGCTGCAGCCTCGCACTAAGCTTTCACTCCAGATTCGGGTTTTTCCTGTTCTATTCCCAGGAAAGCGGTAACCAGCTCCTCAGCTTTGGAGCAGGCTTCGGGTAAATTTTCATTTAGGATAAAAACGTCGAAAAGTTCCGCGGTTTTAAGTTCCTTTTCAGCTTTTGCAATACGCCGCGCAATACTTTCCTTGCTGTCGGTACTGCGAAGGTGCAATCGCTCCTCCAGAATTTTGATGCTAGGCGGCATTACAAATATAGCCAGTGCGTTTTCTTTGAACTGGTTCTTTAGATTAAGACCCCCTTCCACATCTATATCAAAAATAACCGCCTTGCCGGTGGCCCAGATCCTTTCCACCTCGCTGCGGAGTGTGCCATAGTGTGTTCCGGCGTATACTTCTTCCCACTCAAGAAATTCGTTTGCTTCAATACGTTCTTTAAATTCGTCAACGCTCAGGTAGTAATAATCCTTTCCATTTTCTTCAACACCTCGGCGGGCACGACTGGTTGCTGAGATAGAGAATTGAATGTGCTGTGGATACCTGCTTAGGATATGACGTACCAGAGTGGTTTTACCCGACCCTGAAGGGGCAGAGAAAATTATGAGTTTGCCGCTGTGCATTGGCAAATATAACAAACATCCTGTGCGCAGAGAAAGCACCCAACAGAGGTTAAAATTATCGTAACAACATACTTTTCAAGTACTTTTGCAGAACTTTTATGAAAAATCTTATTATTCTGCTGCTTTTTCTGGGCACTGTGGAAGCTTACTCGCAACAACAGGGGCAGGGTAACCCAAACATGCTAAAGGCCATGCAGAACATCAAAGGCCGGGTATATGGCAAGCTGGTAGATGCCAGAACAGGTAAACCGGTTGAATTTGCAGCTGTGGCTGTGTTATGGATAACAAGAGACAGTGTGCTGGGAGGCTCCTTAACCGGCGAAAATGGCGAATTCTCGATCGACAATCTTCCAGGAATGGGCACATTCAGGTTAAGAGCTTTACAAATAGGTTTCAAAACACATGAATCCAAATTTTTCATCAAGCCTCCCGATAAGCTGGAACAGGACCTTGGAGATATAAAGATGGAAGTGGATGAAAAGATCATTCAGGAAGTAGAAGTGGTTACTGAAAAGGCGGCGCTGGTTATGTCGATTGACAAGCGCACCTATAATGTCGACAAGGATCTTTCGGTGAAAGGAGGTACCGCTGCCGATGCCATGAAAAATGTTCCCGGTCTCACGGTGGATGGAGAAGGAAATGTTCAGCTGCGAAGCCAGTCGCCTATGATCTTTGTTGACGGACGGCCTACCACATTAAGTTTGCAGCAGATCCCCGCCGACCAGATCGATCGTATAGAGGTTATCACAAATCCCTCAGTAAAATACGATGCGGGAGCAACCGCCGGCATTCTGAATATTGTGATGAAAAAGAACCTGAAGCCAGGGTATAATGGGATGGCAATGGCTTACGCCGGCACTGGCGACCGTTACGGCGGCATGTTAAACATTAATGCCAAAGAAGGGAAGTGGAACGTGTCGGCCATGTTATCATACAATCAGGCCATCAATATCACCCAGGGCTATACCCATCGTACCCAGCTTTCGGAAGGTGAGGCAACAGGTTTTTTTAACCAGGACAATAACGTGTGGCAACGGAGGAACTTTACATTCGGCAAAATTGGGGTCGACTACAAAATCAACAACCGTAATACCCTTTCACTTACCCAAATGGGAATGGGAGGCTGGTTCAATACAAGCGATAACCAGTTCTTTGGTTTGTTCGACAGAGAAGGCAGTGAGCTGCAATCTGGAAAAAGAGTAAACGATCAGCATGTACATTTCCAGAATTACAACACCATGCTGCAATACAGGAGAAACTATGCCAAACCCGGTAAAGAACTCACCGCAGATATGAGCGTCAATTTTTCCAGGTCAGAGAGCGACTACCTTTTCAGCACTTATACTCCTACCAATGTATTTCAAAAAAATGATGGACGAAGCAAAGCCAGGCAGGGCGTGTTTCAGCTTGATTATGTAGATCCAATAAATGAATCCAGCAAATTTGAAGCGGGCGTACGAGCTTTTTACAAGGGATCAAACAGTGCCAACGACACATATAATGCAGTTTTCACTCAGGATCTGTACACCCGCGATACTGTGATGAGCAATAACTATGTTATTGACGACATGGTTAACGCCGCCTACGTGAACTATTCTGCAAAAACCCTATGGGACATTTCGTACCAGGCAGGACTGCGCTTTGAACAGTCGTATTACAGTGGTGTTATTACCGATCGTGATCTTCGTTTTTCCTACCAGTATCCTTCCGGCGGTAACGACCTTCTGAAATCGCTCTTTCCTGCCATCTACTTTTCAAAAAAACTGAGTAAAAACCGCGAATGGCAGTTAAATTTCAGCAGGAAGATCCAGCGTCCGAACTTTTTTCAGCTGATGCCATTCGTGATGTTTGCCGACAGGCAGAACTACCGGATTGGTAACCCGCAACTGAGGCCTGAGTTCCGAAATATCAGCGAATTAAATTACAGTAAGAATTTTACAAAGGGAAGTTATCTAGGTTCAGGTTATTTCCGGTATGAAGAGCAGCCAATCACAGATATTGCTTACCCTGCACCAGATGATCCGGATGTGCTTGTAAATACCACCATCAACGGCGACAACAGTTTTCGTTACGGCATGGAGCACACAATAAAATATACCTTTGCTTCTAAGCTTGACGTTACGTTTAACCTCAACGCCTACAGCATTTTTATCAGAGGTCAGGTCTTGAGCAGTGAACCTGTTGTTACAGCACAGGGATTTGCTTTTGATGCAAAAACAATTTTATCGTACAGACTTCCCAAACAGCTTACAATACAATTAAACAGCGGTTATGAATCTCCCCGCATCTTGTTGCTGGGCAGAACGCTTCCCGTATATTCAACCGACATTTCACTGGCCAAAAGGTTCGGCAGTAAATGGTCGGCGAATGTAACAGTAAGTGATGTGTTTAACACACGCCGTATGGGCACAATCTACAGCACACCTTACTACACACAGGAATTAAGCAGGCGCCGTGAAGCACGTTATGTGCGTTTCAGCGTGAGTTATATGTTCGGTAAAATGGACGCAAGTATTTTTAAACGTGCCAAACAAAGAACCGGTGACCAGGGAAGTCAGGACGGACTTGATTTTGGCGGCTAACTATAAATAAAAAAAATATGATCAACACCATAAATCTGGAAGGAATAAGATTGTACGCTTACCACGGCTGCAACAGCGATGAAGCAAAAACCGGCAGTGCTTATGAGATAGACGTTTATATTGACACTGACTTCACTGAAGCCATTGCCACTGATGAGCTGGAAAAGGCAATTGATTATTGCGCGGTGTATGAAGTGTGCAAAACAGAAATGGCTGTGCGAAGCAATCTTATTGAAGAGGTGGGTCACCGCATCTTTAAGCGGTTAAAGGAAACCTTTACAGGAATCATCAACCTTCGCATAAGACTCACCAAGCTTAATCCGCCCATTAACGGAGATGTAGAAAGGGTGAGTATAGAAATTGGCGATTAAAATAAAAGACCATGAGACCATCAAAACTTACTGATTCAGAGATACAAAAAAAGCTGGAAACACTTGATGGCTGGAAACTGCGTGAAGGAGCTATTTTCAGGCATTTCCAATTTGCAAATTTCAGCGCTGCATTTGGCTTTATGCTGCAGGTAGCTCTGGTGGCAGAAAAATTGGACCATCATCCTTTATGGACCAACGTTTATAATAAAGTTGATATTTCACTAAACACCCACGATGCTGGCGGCATCACCGAATTAGATCTTAATCTTGCAATGGCCATTAACAAACTATACAAAAATGGATTTTGACAACACTTCCCGTACCGAGCTTTCAGAGCTGGGAGAATTCGGACTTATCGATCACCTGACCCGTCACATTGAACTCAACAGAGAAACAACAGTGAAAGGGGTGGGCGACGATGCCGCTGTGCTGAACTATGGCAATAAACAAACCGTTGTTACCAGCGATATGCTGGTTGAAGGCGTTCACTTTGACCTAAGTTATGTGCCCCTGAAACACCTGGGCTATAAAAGTGTAGTGGTGAACCTCAGCGACATATGCGCAATGAATGCTGAGCCTGAGCAGATTCTGGTATCTGTCGCTATCTCAAATCGTTTCGGATTGGAGGCAATTGAGGAGCTTTACTCTGGAATGCTGCTTGCATGCAAAAAATACAACGTTGACCTGGTAGGAGGTGATACCACCTCAAGTCGCAGCGGCCTTGTTATCAGCATTACTGCCATTGGCAGCGCTAAACCAGAAGAGCTGGTTTACCGTGATGGCGCCAAAGAAACCAACCTGCTTTGCGTGAGCGGTGATCTGGGAGGCGCCTATATGGGACTTCAGGTACTTGAGCGTGAAAAGGCGGTATTTAAAGAAAATCCCAAGATCCAACCCGACCTGGAGGGCAAAGATTATATTCTTGAAAGACAATTGAAACCTGAAGCGCGGACCGACATTGTAAAACAGTTGAAAAATCTTGGCGTGGTTCCAACGAGCATGATAGACATCAGCGACGGACTATCTTCAGAGATCCTCCATTTGTGTACATGTTCAAAGGTAGGCGTTGAGCTGTACGAAGACAAACTTCCTATTGATCCTTTAACCTTTGAAACAGCGAGGGATTTTAACCTAGATCCTTCTGTATGCGTACTAAGCGGTGGAGAAGATTATGAGTTACTTTTTACCATAGATCTCAGCGATTACGAAAAAGTAAAAAATCATCCCGACTTTACTATTATCGGTCACATGACCAATGAATCAAAAGGCAGGTTGATGGTTTCGAAAGCCGGCACTGTACATGAGCTCACAGCGCAGGGCTGGAATGCGCTGCTTAAAAAATAATTATTTACTTACTTTTTCTATTTCCAGCCCAAAGTCCATTATCAGTGGCAGCATGTCTACACGCATGCCCTGAGCGAACTGAAACTGGTAATTGCCGCTTCTGGGGAAACGAATGTTTCTTTTAACCGGCACTTTAAGGTCGAAAATGTCGCCGGCACCGCTACCCTGCCATTCTCCCTTATTATTGGCAAGCATCACCTCCATGGTATCGCTTATCACTCTGCCGTCGGGATAACTGCTGGTTACAAACAGAAAAATGTTACTGTATGGATAATCATCAGCATGACGGATCATAAGCGAGATATTATTCAGGCTGAGCGTGTCTTTTATCATTACATCAAATACTGCTTTCTCTGAAGCCGGCCACACGTTGTTTTTAAAAGTATGGTATTTGCTGTACACCACATTGCGGTTGCAGGCTGAAAAAAATATCAGCACTAAAAAAAGAAAGCTGGCTTTACTGATTTTTTGGCGGCTCATTGCTGGAATTGTTATCTGGATTATTCCTGGGAGATTCCTGGGGGCGTTTGCCCTGATTGCGGCCCCGGTTCCTGTTGTTGCGGTTTCCTTTTTCCTTGCGAGGCTCCTGCGCGCGCTGCTGCTGTGTTTTCTGTGCATCAGAACCCTTTGCTTCACGCTGAGGATTGTTTTGCCGGGGTTGATTTGGACGCTCACGTTTCTGGCCCTGGTTATTGCGGGGTGGTTTTGGCCTTGATCCATCACCCTGATCAGCGCCTGCCGCATTCACTGCCTTGCCCTGTCGGTTTCTGTTGCCCTTACCTCTGTTATTATTTTTGCCGCCTTTTCTGTCAAAACGGGTAAGACTGTCCTGCCCAACCAGGTTCTCGAACTGCGGTTCAACATTCAGTATCTTCTCCACTATTTTAACGGTTGGAATAAGCGCCTCGGGGATCTCTCCATTGGCATTAGCCTCCATCACAGCCCTTACCGCATCAACATGCATGGGAATAAAAATTCCAGGTTCGCTGCGATAGCTGAACCACATCATTCGACGAAAGATGTCTGTCTTCTGCAGAAAAGCATCTCCCTTTTTTGTGATCAGCTTTTTGCCCTCAAGATCCGGAAAATCCTTAAGGGCATCTATGTAACTATCAAGCTCGTAATTGAGACAACATTTGAGCTTACCACATTGCCCGGCCAGTTTAAGAGGGTTGAGTGAAAGCTGCTGATACCGCGCAGCGCTGGTATTTACCGTTCTGAAATCGGTAAGCCAGGTACTGCAGCAA
>JAEZDS010000173.1 GCA_023433205.1 Bacteroidota bacterium | reverse complement strand
CAACTATATAGTTGGTGGTATCTCCCGGCCTGATGTACACCGAAGCGGTATCTGGCCGATGATAGTAGTCTTCTCCACGATTGCGATACATGTGATTTATGAATAAATCAACGCCAAATCCCTGCTGCAGGATCTTTGAAGAAAAGATTTTCTCGATGCCCAGATTGACTTGCGCTTTTCCTCCACCACCAGCTACGTATTGTTTAAAAACAATTTTATCTCCTACGGTCCTGTCATACACTGGAGATGGGTAACTGGAAATTTGATTGATGAATGGATACCAGCTTAAGGAGCTCCGATATACTGTGCCATTTGTGCGGTAGTAACGGTACCCGAATTGGAAATTCGTATATTGACTTTGGGTGCTGCCAGCCATGGGGATCAGGACCGGTAACAGGCTCAGTGATAATTCGTGTTTTTTCGTACTGTCGTATCCACTGTACGACTGCGCCTTTCCATTCACTATAATTAGCAAAAGAGTTAAAAAACAAAACGCAGTTTTCATGAGAGATCAGGTTTGTTATGCAATAGTAAAATGACGATTTTATTTCTCAACTAACAACTTCTTTTTTATTTTTTCCGGGATGTTTCCAGGGAAAAAAATTATCGTTTACCTCCTCCATAGAATTGCACGTGCTTAAAACCTGAAACAGAGTGAAAAATCTGATATAAATGGCATTGCCATGAGATCAAATGTGGAACCTCCTCCTTTTTGTTCGGTACCTCTGCGGCGGTCAATGTAAGTGCCCTGCACAAAGGCATAACTTAAAGTTGGCCCGATTGTAGCAGAAAAATACCACCGTGGCGACATTTTTAAACGTATTGTATAAAAGAGGTGGACACCAACCCCCAGATGTTGTTCGTTATTAAAATAACCAAGACTGTCTACCACGTAATCATTAAACGTGTGGGGAGGAATGGAAGTTGTGGCGGTATCTGGCCGGTAGAAATATTTTTCGCCGCGGTTACTATACATATGATTAAAGAACAGATCTGCGCCTATTCCGTGCTGCAATGTTTTTGCATAAAAGATTTTCTCCAGGCCTATGTTTATCTGTGCTCTGCCACCACCTCCGGTTTCGTATTGTTTGAAAACATTTTTATCTCCGACCCTCCTGTCGAAAAATGTAATTCCGCTGTAATATGATTGGTTGATAAAGGGAAACCAGCTTACCGAGGTACGAAGTACATGCCTGTTTTTATAATAGCGACGGTAACCAAGCTGAAAACTATTGTAGTTGCCGGGGGAGCCGCCACTAAGTGGTATTAGAATGGGCATAAAACTCGCGGAGACTTCATGTTTTTTTGTACTGTCGTAGCCTGGTACTGTCTGGGCGCTGCCAGTGAACGTAATTAATGTGAGCGCCAGAAAGAATAAGATGGTTCTCATAAGATTGTTGATTTTGATTACTAACGACAAAGGGGAAGATTTATTTTGCAGTTGGCAGTATGCAGTAGGCAGATTGCAGTGGGCAGTTTGCAGTAGGCAGTGGGCAGTTTGCAGTATGCAGTTTGCAGTCGGCAGTTTGCAGTGGCAATATGCAGAACCTGCTGAGGACTAGACGGCAGTCCTTATGTTTCCTTGTTAGGCCGTAAGGTGCGTAAGCTTCGGCCTGGGTATTTCAATTTTAACCCGTTGTTTTATTATAAACAGAGATCATAATATTATCGGCGTGGGCGGGCTCTATAACGATCTTCACCTTGTTGTTTTGCCACTCTTCAAAATTTTTCACCTTGCTGAATCTGAGTTTACCAAAGTTGTCCTGCAACTCGGCTATAATAGCCTCTCTGCCTTTTTTGCCAGCAACACCACTTATAACCGAAAGTTTGTTTTTAGTAAAAGTAAGCCGCACATCGCGTACCTTATTTGCCGCTACAGTTAGTTCCCTGGTAAGCGAATACAAAGCCGTTTCGCCCTCCCAGATTTCAAGCGAAAGGTTTTTATGCTGTTTGGGACTGGTGCCGAATTCTAATCCCCCAAAACCTGTTTGTGATGTCTGCGCAGTAATAAGCTGGGCACAAAAACAGAACAATACTATGTGTAAGCGGGCGAATACCATAAAGAAGATTTGCTGGCCGCTAAAGCTACAAAAAACAGACTTCACTTCGAATTTATTTTGGCTTTAACAGGCGACCCAAAACCACCGAAAAACTGTCCCATTTAACCGAAAAACTATCCCCTTTTGTCCAAAACCTGTCAGAAAGCGGCCAAACTGTAATATGTTTGTAGGAGAAAATTGTATTGATAAACACTATTCAAATAATCTCTACGGTAAAATGTATCCGCTGCGGACACAAGGAGAGGCAGCGCATGCCTGAGTATGCCGCGAAAACCTTTTATGAGTGCGGCAACTGTGGTTATATACACCGGCCAATAGAGAATAAATGCTGTATTTTTTGCAGCTACGGAAGTGTTTTATGCCCGCCCACGCAGCGACGGATCGGGCGGCTCACCTGGGCCGATACTGCTGAGGCCAAGCCACTTTCTGAGCGGATGTGACCTGTGGCATCAGTTTTTCTTGTATAAACGCAGTACTTTATATTATATTCTTAACTGATCTGCAGCAAATCTTTTTTTATTGCTTGCCGGCAGATCATGTGTTTTCAGATGAGCGGTGCAGCAAATAGAGGGGTGTATCATCTTGGTAACAGCCGCGATCTTGATACCCTCATTAAAAAAGCCGGCGATGCCAGGATAGTGCTTTTGGGAGAGGCTTCCCACGGTACCCATGAGTATTATATATGGAGAGCCGCCATCACCCGAAGGCTAGTTGAGGAAAAGGGTTTTAGTATAATAGCTGTTGAGGGAGACTGGCCGGACTGTTATAAAATTAACCGCTATGTAAAAGGGTATGATCACGAGAACAAAAAAGCCGATGAGGTTTTGTCCGGATTTCAGCGCTGGCCAACGTGGATGTGGGCAAACTGGGAGATCGCAGGCATGGTTGAGTGGCTTAAAGAGCACAATGCGCATCAGAAAATTAAGACCGGTTTTTATGGGCTTGATGTTTACAGTTTGTGGGAGTCGATGGAGGTGCTAACAGATTACCTGAGTAAGAACGATCCCGGGGCCGCGCACTTAGCCAAACGCGCATTAAGTTGTTTCGAAGGGATTGCAAAAGCGGAACAGGAATATGCCAGCAATTCTATAATGGCGCGCTGCAAAGATGAGGTGATAACCTTGCTTCGTGAGGTGAGGCAGAAAGCCAGGAATTATAACCATGATCCTGAGGCGGAACTGAACACCCTGCAAAACGCGCACATTGCTGTTGAAGCCGAAAAGTATTACAGTAAAATGCTGCAGTTTGATGGTACAACCTGGAATATCCGCGACCGGCACATGATGGAAACACTGGGCAGATTACTGGATTTTCATGGTGATGGTTCAAAAATAATAGTGTGGGCGCATAACAGTCATGTAGGAGATGCAAATCACACAAGTATGGCTTCAGAAGGATTGTTTAATCTTGGTCAATTGGTAAGAGAACAGTATCCGGGTAAAAACTATATAGTGGGGTTTGGTTCATACAGTGGTACCGTGATGGCCGCCTCGGTGTGGGGGGCAAACATACAGGAGATGGAAATGCCTGTTGCAGCGGTGAATAGTTTTGAGGAAGAATTGCACAGCAGATCTGACGAAGACAGATATCTCTTATTTGACGAGTTCAAAGACGACACACTTACCGGTAAAAAATGGCCACACAGGGCCGTTGGAGTGGTTTATGACCCCGCAAATGAAAAAGACAATTATGTGAGCAGCCAGATGAACAGACGGTACGACGCTTTTATTTTTCTTGATGACACCACTGCGCTGCATCCACTTCCCGCCAATGCTGACCCCGAGCTGGTGCCCGACACCTATCCCTTTGAGTTTTGAGAGCCGCCTCAACTGGCATCATTTTTTCTGCTATCTCATATGCCAATAGATGAACCAAAACTAAAAGACCGTCCGGATACTGATCCTAATAAGGAACCCGAAAGAGGACCTGATTTGCCGGTGAGGGAACCCCCTAAAAAGAAAAAACCTCCTGTAAAAGAGCCTGGCAAGCCTAAACCTAAAAAAAAGGTGGGAGGGAAATCTGAGAGGAAAAAGTAAGCAGGGTGGGGTGTAGAATACGAAACGCCGTTATTTTGGGATCAATCCGAAATGTTGGGGAGTACTTGAAAGAATCTTGAATTTAATCCAGATATTGAATGCAGTTGGACTGATAATCTGGTAATTTCAAAACCATAAACCTGGATCAATCCCAGATGTTCCAGGGATTTTTAAATCCTGTTCTAATATAATCCTTTTTCGGATTTCCGGACTGAACCTATTTTTGGCCAGGCGGGACATCTGATCGCTGCGAGATGGTGATGAACAAAGTTTAGTCAAACTACTTTATCAGAATTCTATTCCTTGAATTTTAAATCCTTTTGAAAAAAATCGCAATTTTTATCCTTAATGCCTCTGATCAGGTAAGGAGACCATAACCCGTTTGTACTTCTGAGAGTCAAAAAAAAGTACTGGTATACCCTTAAAAGAAAATACCCCGCCAGTTGCCCGACGGGGTATTACACCCAAAAAAAAGAACGAGCCACTAAGTTACGACACTTTGATTGATTTGTAAAGCTTTTTTCGAAGATTAAATATTAATAAATGCAAAAATTTTTCTTTCTTCAGCCGGTTGTCTTAATAATCAGGTAATTACGCTGATTATTTAAAGTTGCAAATTTTGGAGCCCTGTCTTTAAAATTGGCCCTAAAGTGTTTTGAGTCCAAAAGAAAAGCTACTCAAAAGTGACAGGAGCAAAAAAAAAATACCCTACCGGTTGCCCGGCAGGGTATTTAACCCAAAAAAAAGAACGTCGAGCTGCAAATATAATTGAGTAAGTGATCTGTGGTGCAGGTCAGTGACAAAATGCCTGATAATCAGCTTGTATTTTTTTAGACATTAGCGCGGTCATGACAATTTCTTAACATTCAAGGGCCTGTTTACAGCCAGGCGGTGACAGGATGCTGCGTTTGTTTGTGAGAATGGCCATCCTCCCTTGGTGAAGGGTAAAAAATGGGAATCATCATCTGTACCAAGTGTTTTTCTGATTGTTTCTATTTAGGTCTGGATGTTTTTCACCTTTGATTGCCAGGTGGCAACACTCTGCTCAGGTTCAACATACATCCGGTAACATTACCTATGAAGTGCCGGTACCGGTTTTGCCGTTAAAATGGAGAATTCAGCAGGGGGCAATTGGAATTTATACGAGGGAAAATTGGCTCACTTGTGCAGAGAAGGCCTGATGAAAATTTTATTCCGTGCTAAGCTTCACTATCTTTCTTTTTCCCTGCTTCAGGAATTGTTTCACCAGATTGTCGGAATCAGGGTAATACTCTGCCCTTTTTACATATCCTTTTAATTCTTCCGGAGAACTAATTTGTTCGTACTGGTCGATATAACCATAGCCGGCATAACGCGAATTTTCTATGAGTATTACTGCCTGTTCGCTGATATTTCGGCCACGATCGAAGATCACAAAATCCTTCTGTCCGAAACTGTTCTCCTGCAGGATCTTGACTGCGCGCCGGTTGTATTCATCAGCGGGTTCTGCTTCAGCGCAGATGCCGCGGCATTTCATGATCTGGTGGTTAAAACAAACTGATTTCTCTGAGGTTAATCCACAATGCTTCAGGCAAAGCTCATACATTTCGATCCAGCCCTCAAGCCTTTCGCGTGCTGAAGAATACGTGTTAAAGGCCAGCAGCGGTTTTTCGCTTTCTTCAAATGCAACGATGCGAAAATTCAGTACTCCTTTGTTGTCGGTAAAAGTATCAATGGTGTGCGTAAACTCCTCAGATTTTCGCACACGGTTGTATTTTGGTTTGTGTTTTTTTATTTCTTCAGATTCAAGCAGCAGCGCTATCAGTTCGCTTCCTGTAACAACAAAATCAACGTTCATGAGCTCATAGAGCATTTTCCTGTTTTTTTTGATGTCGGTATTAAAGTGGCTGATGGCGCGGTTGTACATATTGGTACTTTTGCCGATGTAAATGATCTCGCCCTCTTTATTATAAAAATAATAAACGCCACATTCCTCGGGGATCTTATTGAGAATGTATTGTTTGATCTTGTCCACGCGGCGGGTCATGATCTCATCAACTCCCACGTTCTTATACTGGGGATGCTGCGCTTTCAGCTGGATGAGCATGTCAAACAGCTGCGCGGTGGCCACTGCATCGCCCTCCGCGCGGTGCCTTCCGAATATTTCAATTCCAAGTGAGGCACAAAGATGACCGAGACTGTACGAGATCCTGCCCGGAATGACCCGGCGGCTGAGGCGCACCGTACAGAGGGTTTCGCGCTTGTAGCTGTAACCCAGTGAAGCAAATTCTTCTTTTATAAAGCCATAATCAAAGCCCACATTGTGTGCCACAAAAACGCAGCCTTCGGTAAGCCTGATGATCTTTTCTGCGATCTCATAAAATCTGGGTGCATCTGCCACCATTTCGTTGGTGATACCGGTAATGTTGGTGAAATAAGGACTGATATGACATTCAGGATTAACGAGTGTGGTGAATTTTTCGATCACACTCAGTCCGTCATGTTTCAGGATGCAGATCTCAGTGATCCTTCCTTTACGGAACTCAAATTTACCCCCGCAGGTCTCAATGTCGATAATGGCGAACACTCTTACGAAGGTACGCATTGAGAAGCAGAGCAATTGCTATAAATTGTAGTATTGGCGGGAGTTCCGGCTTTTTAACAGAATAACATCAGCCGGCCTGTTTTTTCTCCCAGGATTGCAGCAGCTGACCCAGATCTTCAAAATCAATTGGCTTCTGAATGTAGGCGTCGAAAGGCACATCCAGTTTTGTAAGAAAGTTTCTTCCGTCTTTTGCCGCGGATATTACCACCACATGAGGCATGTTGTGCTGAAATTGTTTTTGCAGAAGCAAGATAAAAGCGGGTCCTGAGAGTACCGGCATAAATATGTCAACGATCACACAATCTATTTCAGGATGGGTTTTAATAAAATCCATTGCCTCCTGCCCATTCGTGCAGGTAGAAACCATATGGCCAATATCCAGCAGGTAATGGCCCAGCGTGCGACGTAAAAGATTATCGTCTTCTATAACAAGTACATTCATGAGAATTACCTTTGTGATCTTCCCTGAAAATCTGTGCCAGCGCCCATTTTTTCGACGAGTTAGGGTTTTTTAAGAACCTATTGTAAACAATAGCCGATAAAAGTCCTGCCCGGGGGGAGGAACTGTGTGGATAGGGCAATATTTTCCACAAATGCGTTAACAAATGCCTAGCCGGCTCCTTACTAATTGCGGCGCAAAGCCCTATATTTGAGGAAAGTTTGCGACTATGAAGACACTGAGCGTTGAGGTAGCGGAAGGCATAAGCATCCGCGATTTTAAAAAACAGTATTTCCATCCGCAAAAACCTCTGATCATTAAAGGGCTGGCAGACCAGTTTCCTGCAGGGAAAAAGTGGACGATAGATTACATCCGGCAGGTTTGTGGTGATGTTACGGTTGATGTGTACGACAACAATAACAAGAACAGTGAGTCGGCCTACACCCATCCTGATCTGCAGATGAAATTCGCGGAGTATGTAAATACCATAATTGAAGACAAACCTACCAGCCTTCGCATGTTTCTTTTTAACATGTTCAGGGAAAAGCCTGAGCTCCGAAAGGATTTTCCCTGTCCGCCCCTGTTTAAAGGCATGATGGGAAATATAGGCTTTATGTTTTTCGGAGGGAAAGGTATTAAAGTGCGCATTCATCAGGACATGGATATGTCGAACGTTTTACTGACCCAGTTTCACGGGCGCAAAAAGGTGGTTCTTATTGATCCGAAATACTCAAGGTTGTTGTACAAGCTGCCGTTCAATACACATTCGCTGGTTGACCTAGACAATCCGGATTATGAAAAATATCCGGGACTTAAATACATTGAGAAGTATGAATGTGTGATCAATCATGGCGACTCTTTGTTTATGCCCAGCGGCTTCTGGCATTATATAACCTATCTGGACGGAGGTTTTTCGGTAAGTTACAGGAAGATCGCCTTTAGTCCCCGATGGAAAATGGAGGGTTTTTTAAGTTTATGCATTTACATGCCTTTTGATAAACTGATGAATAAGATCCTGGGAAAACGCTGGCTGCAGATGAAGGAGGAGATTGCTGAGAAGCGGGCGAACAAGGCCATTCAGAAGATCAATCCCAATGATGGGTCTGCCCGGCAGGTTGTTGAGCAGGTTGAAACCAGCAGCAGCTGAGCGAGCAGTGTAGTTCAGATCTTCACCAGTGTATCACGGGTTACCAGATAGTAATCGGCGTTTTTTTCTTTTTCAAGGATAAACAATCCGGTCAATGCCCCAAAGGCGGGCAGAATAAAATGGTTTTTACCGGAATAAAAGCAGGGCAAACGAAACGATTCGCGGGCCCTGCCGCTTATTTGTAGTCCGGGGTGAACATGCCCGCAAAAATTGAGCGTAGCCGGATTGTCAAGAGGGGCGTGGGAAAACACCAGACTTTTTTCCTCAATTAAATGACTGCGTTTCAGATTCGGGATGGTGTAAGCTTTTTCAGGTAGGATGTCGTGGTTGCCCATCACCAGCGTAAAAGATATTTCCGGGTATTCTTTCAATAAAGATTCAAACCACAGCCATTCCCGATTGTATTCGCTGTGAAAAAGATCGCCGAGCAGCAGTACGGACTTCGGTTGCCAGGTGCGCAGCAGGTACGAAAGTTTTTCCAGATCGGCGAGGTGGCTTTGTGCCGGCATGGCAATGCCCTTTTTTCTGAAGTGTGATGCCTTGCCCAGGTGCAGGTCGGCGAGGATCAATTGTTTGTTTTTAGGACGATAAACTGCCTTGTGGTGCAGCAGGAAAAATGTTTCTGCTGCAAGTTGAATTTCAAGGTAGATTCCTTTGGGTTTGTTTATCATTGCTTTCCGGAACAATTTAAGACAAAAACGGGATCGCAATGCCTCGCAATTATTGCTGGCGCGACTCTCAATATAATTGAATGAAATATGGATTACTTTTCAACCCCCACTTTTTTAACCGCAGAGACGCTCCCGATAGCTATCGGGAGCTTGCAAGGTTTTGGTTACGCGCCGGGGCGCGGGGTGAATATTTTGGTTCGCGCAAAGACGCGAAGCACGCAAAGTCCATGAATGTGTTGTGCTTGTTTTCGCGCGAAGAGCGCAAAGATTACGCAAAGGTCGCAGTGAAAATTTACCCTATTCTTTTGTTTGAAGAACTGAGGGCGACGCAGAGGATTTTTGTCTTCGACAAAAATGGGGGACCCGATTAGGATTTTAGTTTTTGCCGGCCAATAGTGGTTATTTATTTCTAATAACATAGGAACATATTTGGGTTGAACATAGAGTTTATGTATAAAGCAGCCTTCAACACGGTAAAGGTAGGTACTCATTAATTAATTCGCTGGGTTATTGAATATACCTGTTGGTATTTTAGTTTGAATCTTTTTCCTCCATATCCTTAAGAATCTTCTCAATCCTCGCCTGCATGTCTTCGTTGGAATATTTTTCGCGCAGCGTGTCAACCAGAATAGGAAAAGCAAAGGGTGTTGGTCGGCCAGGTTTTGCAAGCAGCACTTTTTGTGTGCTGATCCTCTCAAAAGCCTCGCGCATCCGGGTGATCTCGAGCTGAAAATGTAACACCTCGTCGTAAGCCTGCCGCAGCAAAAGGTTGTCTTTCTCGTAATCTTCAAAAACCTTAAAGAACAACTGAGATGAGGCCTGCAAATGCCGGGTTTTTTTCTGTTTACCCGGATAGCCGGTGAAGATCAGGCCTGCAATTGTGGCAATATCTCTGAATCTTCTTTTTGCAGTTTCGGTGGCGTTCAGACTTCTGAGCGCATCGTCGTGCAAAAATTCCGGTGAAAAAAGATCGTTGTCGAGAATGGCCTGCACATCCACCTCTTTATCGCTGAGCAGCTCGAAACCATAGTCGTTCATGCCTATGGAAAATGTAAACGGTTCAAGCATGGCAATTCGCTGCGCCAGGATAGAGGCCATTCCCTCATGAACAAACCTTCCCTCGAAAGGATAAATAAAAAGATGATGGCCGTCGCGTGTTTTAAATTGTTCAATAAGCAGTTCATTATTTTTTGGCACCGCTGAGATTTGTTTTTGGAGATCGAGCA
>JAEZDS010000135.1 GCA_023433205.1 Bacteroidota bacterium | reverse complement strand
ATTTCAACCCCCCCCGGCGTTTCTACGCGGCGCCACCACTGTGCCCCCAATGGAGAGTGAGGAATAATGCCCATAGGAGAACCCACATTGGGCCAATTATTTATGGGCGTGGAAACCAGTGAAAACTCCGGACTACCGGCTGTCCAATTTGTGAACGTACATGCGCCATCTGCCACACGGCTCTCCACTGTCCAGCCAGGAACAGCAGTTGCTGTGGTATAAGCACCAGGAGAACTTGATTCAAAACCCTCATTTACACAGGGTGCAACATTAATTGTAGCAGCACCACCTTTCTTCTTTCCGGGATTTCCCACAGGGATAGGACTACCATCAGGCATACTGTATGGGGAAGGCGGAGGGAGGTTTACGCCATATTTATTATTCACGTACTGGCGTTTGTGAAACTCAAGCATTTCTACCAGCTTGGCCCCTCCAACCCCGTCTGCCATCATGTGCTCAGTAATGCTCTTTTCATCAAAACCTGCCAGCGAATCACCATAGGGAGTAGCAAGACTAAAACCCCCTTTTTTCGAAAGATAACCCTGATTTTTAATGTATTCCTGCTTAAGGCTTCCTTTCACGGCCCCCTGGTTCTTATCATTCTGACCACCGAGCACAAGGCTCAATGCAACAGCGACAATTGTAAGACTAGTGGAGATTTTCATGATGCTAAGTATTAGATAATTAAAATTAGCACACAGACTGGCCAAAAGCCAGTTTTTTACTCATCAACCCTGTTATCTTACACATTAAACCGGGCGGTTCACCTCTTTTTTACATATACAGGTCAAAATGAGGAAAATATGATCAAAAAGTCCACCCAACCATTTTTGATTGAACTTGTAAAGAAGCAACACTTTTTCTCATTGCACAGCGCCAATCTTATGAGGGGTTTATGAACCCGTTCAAGATCCGCTATAATGCCGTGAGGAACAGGGCAAAAGATCGCTACCGGAATTTGGCGACCATCACATCAGAGATAAAGATCGCTGGTTCGCAGGTGCAGGTATCTCATAACGGCCAGAAAAGCGCTGAATGAAGAAATTATAATTCCAATCAGTATTATGCCACAGAATAACAACAGCAATACGTTCTCATCCTGCAGATGCAGAAGATCAGGTATAAATCGCACGGCTATCAGCAAAAATCCGGCCAGTAAAAAACCAGCGATAATGCCGGCGAGGATTCCCTGCCGCAGGCCTTTAAAAATAAAAGGCTTGCTGATAAAAGCCCGGGTAGCTCCAACCAGATACATTGTGCGGATGAGAAAACGCTGCGAATAAATTGATAACCTGATGGTATTATTGATGAGCGCGATCGCAACAATGAGCAGTGCCACTGAAAAAATAAGCAGAAAAAAAGCGATTGCCCGCGTATTTTTATTGAGCTTGTTTATCATCACCTTCTGATACACAACTTCTTTCACAAAAGGTTTCTGCATGAGTTGTTTTTCGATGATCAGCAGACTGTCGGCCTCCACAAAATCTGCGTTTAATTTTACATCTACAGAATTCAGCAGAGGATTGCTTCCCAGGAACGCCACAAAATCCTCGCCCAAATCATTTTTAAGCTGCTCAGCGGCCTTTTCTTTGGTAACAAGAGTAACGTTCTTGGTGTAAGCGGCGCTGTTCAGTTCCAGTAACAGGGCATCGGTTTGCACTGATGTGGCAGTATCCTTCAAATAGATCTGAAATCCAATATTCTCGCGAAAATGAGTGGAAAGCTGATTGGCGTTTATCACAATAAGTCCGAGCGCGCCCAGCATAAATAACACCAGCGATAAACTTATCACTACTGTAGCGCCAGAGGAGCGCAGAGGTTTTTTTGTTCTGTATCCGCTCAAAATTGTTCTTCCGAAATTAGACAAACCACCAATACATCATCAATGGCGGCGCACACAGTAATCAACATACCGCTGTTAAAGCACCTGAATGTCTTTACCCAGCACAAACAATATGATGAGCACACCGCCAAGAATGATCCTGTACACACCAAACCATTTGAAACCGGTTCGGTTGAGCAGGGCGATAAATGAACGGATAGCAATCATTGCTACCAAAAACGCAATTACATTGCCAAACACAAGAAGCCACACTTCATTTCCGGAAATAATAACACCCTCCTTGCTGAAGTCATAAAGTTTTTTGACCGTTGCTGCAAACATGGTTGGAACAGCAAGAAAAAAAGAAAATTCTGCGGCAGCCTGCCTGCTCAGGCGCTGGGTTAATCCGCCAATGATTGTTGCTGCGCTGCGGCTTACCCCGGGAAAAAGCGCAAGACACTGAAACACGCCAATAATAAGCGCATTAAAATTGGTAACCTCATGGTCTTCGTGTTTTTCAACTACTTTAAAAGCACGGTCAATAAAAACAAGCACAATACCACCCACAAAAAGTGCGATTGCAACACCAAAAACATTCTCAAGCTGCTCATCTATCCAGTCGCCCAGCAGTAAACCAGCAATAGCGGCAGGAATAAAGGCGATGATCAGTTTCCGGTAAAAACCGATTGATCTGAAAAATCTTTTGAAATAAAGCACAACCACACTAACAATAGCTCCCAGCTGGATAGCCACGGTAAAAAGCTTCACGAAAGGAGTTACGGGCACCCCCAGCATTGCTGTAACTATCATCATGTGGCCGGTTGAACTAACCGGCAGAAACTCGGTGAGTCCTTCGATCACCGCAATAATAAAAGCTTCAAGAAAAGTCATTTGGTTTCAGGCACTACAATGGCATCAACAAAAAAATTGGTCTTGCCCTGCCAGAAAAAATTGTGCAGAACTTCACGGTACCTCACGGAAACGCGTTCACCCTGCAAGGGCTCAAGGCTTCTGTAAACCGAATCCTGTTTTACAGAAAAAGCAAAAAAGCGGGGCTGCATAATGGTATCTCTGCCTTCATTTACACCACTGATACGCATCTCGCCCTCGTAGGTCTTAAACAAAAAGCCAGTTCTTTCAACCCTGGTTAACAAACCTGTGTGCGTGCCTTCCCTGTGTGTAATTCCACAAATAAAGTAGGTTGCCAGCAACAAAACAGCAACTACCACCACCAAAATATACAGCCCTTTGCGGCTTCGGTGTGGCTTTTGCGTAACCGCTTGCTGAGTATTACCTGCCTGGTCTTCCACTAGCTTTTCCCGGTTTCGGTTTTAGCGGAGGGGCGCCACATAATGGCAAAAATGATCAACACAAAACCTGCCAGGCAAACCATTGGCGCAAGGGTGATCCTGCGGAAACTGAAAATTTCAGGGTTAAATACGTTTGGATCATCACTTCCACCGCCAATCATGAGCAAGTAGCCGGCCGCAATAAGTAATATACCAACAAGCAATAAAATATAATTTTTCTTTACAAAGGTTGTTTTCATGGGCATTACAATGAAGCGCTCAAATATAAGCATTTGATCTGTGAGTGCAGGTGAACAGGAGGCTTCGCTGAAAATTTCGTAATATTGCGGCTTTATACAACACATGGCAAAAGTAGCGCTTATTACAGGTATTACGGGACAGGACGGGGCTTATCTCGCAGAACTTTTACTTCAGAAAGGGTATATTGTTCATGGCATTAAACGCAGGAGCTCGCTGTTTAATACCGATCGCATTGACCATCTGTACCAGGATCAGCACGAAAAAAACATCAATTTTGTGCTGCACTACGGTGACCTTACAGATAGCACAAACCTGATAAGGATAGTGCAGGAGGTTCAGCCGGACGAAATTTACAACCTGGCCGCACAAAGTCATGTTAAGGTAAGTTTTGAAACGCCCGAATATACTGCCAACTCCGACGCATTAGGTACACTGCGTATTCTGGAGGCAATAAGAATTCTCAAGCTGGAGAAAAAAACACGCTTTTACCAGGCTTCCACCAGTGAACTTTACGGACTGGTACAGGAGATCCCTCAGCGTGAAACAACTCCCTTTTATCCACGCAGTCCTTATGGTGTAGCAAAACTCTATGGTTTCTGGATCACCAAAAACTACCGAGAAAGTTACGGCATGTACGCCTGCAACGGCATTCTCTTCAATCACGAAAGTCCGTTGCGCGGCGAAACCTTTGTAACACGCAAGATCACCAGGGGCGTGGCAAAGATCAGTCTGGGCATGCAGGAGAAGTTATTTATGGGCAACATTGATTCTGAGCGTGACTGGGGCCATGCCCGCGATTATGTGGAGGGTATGTGGCGCATGCTGCAGCAAGACGAGCCTGACGATTTTGTGCTGGCCACAGGCAAAAAGATCACCGTGCGGGATTTTATCAATATGGCTTTTGCTGAAGTAAACATCAAGATAAGATGGGAGGGCAAAGGCGAGAAGGAAAAAGGCATTGACGATACCAGCGGCAGAACACTGGTTGAAATTGATCCGGCTTATTACAGGCCGGCAGAGGTTGACATACTTGTGGGCGACGCGTCAAAAGCAAAGGAAAAACTGGGATGGACCCCCACATGCACAGTAGAAGAACTTTGTAAGGAAATGGTTCAGGCTGATCTTGAATTATTCAAACGTGACAAGTATCTTCTTGAAGGAGGTCACAAAGTGCTTAATTATAAAGAATAAAGTAAGGTGGAAAAAAATTCCCGCATTTATATTGCAGGTCACCGGGGCATGGTGGGCTCGGCCATTCTTCGCAACCTGGAAGGGAAAGGTTACAGAAGTTTTATAACCAGAACCTCCTCTGAACTTGATCTGCGCAACCAGCAACAGGTTGCTGAATTTTTTGCCAGAGAGAAACCTGATCACGTTTTTCTTGCAGCCGCAAAAGTAGGAGGTATTCAGGCCAACAACGTATATCGCGCAGATTTTCTCTACGAGAACCTGATGATCCAGAATAACGTTATTCACAGTGCTTACGTAAATGGCGTTAAAAAACTGATGTTCCTTGGTTCCTCCTGTATCTATCCTAAAATGGCGCCGCAGCCTCTCAAAGAAGAGTACCTCCTGAGTGGTTATCTTGAAGAGACCAATGAACCTTATGCAATTGCCAAGATCGCGGGAATTAAAATGTGCGAGAATTACCGTCGCCAGTACAATTGCGATTTTATTTCGGTGATGCCAACCAATCTTTACGGCCCAAACGACAATTACAATCTCAATAATTCACACGTGCTTCCTGCCCTGATCAGAAAATTTCATGAGGCAAAAGAACAGAAACAGGATTTTGTTGAGATGTGGGGAACCGGCTCACCACTGCGCGAATTTTTGCATGCAGATGACATGGCCGACGCCTGTGTTTTTCTGATGCAGAATTACAGCGGAGAAAAACACGTGAACATTGGTACCGGAACTGATATTTCTATTAAGGATCTCGCGCTGCTAATTAAAAAGATCATTGGTTATGAAGGTGAGGTCAAACATGACCTTAGCAAACCCGACGGAACACCCAGAAAATTGCTGGACGTAAATTTCCTCCACAGTCTCGGCTGGAAGCACAGTATTGGTTTAACGGAAGGCATCACCAGGGTGTATAACGATTTCAGGCAGAAACAAAATGTAAAGGTCTGGTAAGAGGCCGGCAGCATTGCGCAGGTACGCACATATAGCTGTTTTGTTTTTGCTTGCGGGCAGAGCGTCCAGCCAGTTTTACAGCCTGCCCAATGATTTTCAGTTCAACCAGCTGTGCGAAAAAGTAATTGCCCGGCGCGACAGCATGGTTCATCCCGGGATGCAGCCTTACATTCCATTTTTTAACCAGCGTTTTTCAAGTATAGCCGACAGTCAACAGGTGTTCAGGTACATTAAACAGGACCCTGCCATTGACATTTTTTTCAGAGATCATTTTTTAAAGGTCAGGTCTGCCACAGAAGATTTTACGCTGCACATTGATCCGCTTCTCAACCTTGAAGCGGGCCGGGATCTGTCAGATAGCAGCAGCAGGAATTTTTATACCAACAGCCGCGGCTTTGCAGCAGCCGGAGCAATAGGAAAACGTTTTTATTTTGAGACCATGTTCGCTGAGAATCAATCTGTTTTTCCGGACTACCTTGATGAAAGAGCGCGTCAAACCGGTGTGGTACCGGGCCAGGGCCGCTGGAAGGGCTTCAAAAGCAGAGGTTTTGACTATGCTTTTGCCACCGGCCTGGCAAGTATACAACTGTGGCGAAATGTAAACCTGCAGTTTGGGCACGGGAAACAAAAGGTGGGGCACGGTTACCGTTCACTGCTGCTCAGCGACAATTCTTTCAATTATCCTTTTGCCAGAATTACGCAGCAGTGGTTAAAAGGGAAATTACGGTACACTAATATCTATGCCTCGCTCATGAACCTGGTTCCTGCGGCAACAATTCCCACAC
>JAEZDS010000047.1 GCA_023433205.1 Bacteroidota bacterium | reverse complement strand
AAATGGCAGGGCGAGGAAGAACAAACAGACGACATTCTTGTAATAGGCGTACGACTGTAATTTAGAAAGCCGTTCTTTTTAGCGACTCGACATTTTATGTTTCCACAAAACGCCGTTTTTCGACTGAAATTTTTCGATCTTCCCCTGTTCGTAAAGTGAATCAAGCGCAAGGTCGGCCTTTACTTTCGACTGTCCTGTCAGCACAGCGTATTCTTTTGAGGTCATGGTAGGATAGTGCATAAACAAATGCGCACCCGATGTTCTCACTTTTCTTTTGGTGATTCCCGGCACCAGTTTACGCAAGGCCTGCTCAAATTCCTCATAAGGCTTATAGCCGTAAATACTTGTCTGGTTATTTAAACTATCGCTCAGATACAGGGCTGGAAAACCTCTTACCCCATAATGTGCGGCAAGACTAAGATCTTCTTTAAAAAGCTGTTGCGCTTTGCCATCATAATCAGACTTAAACTTTGCTGTATCGAGTCCGCTTTCAAGCGCGGCGAGTTTAAGGTGTTCCCAGTGTGTGATGTTCTTTTTTTCAAGAAATACCATTTCCTTTATCCGGCGAAGAAAATTCGCGGCCCGCGCGTGCCCCTGCTGTTCGGCCGCCTTGTACGCAATACAGGGAGGGTACGACGAATTCAGGGGGTCATTGATCCACACATCGCCATCTATTGGCATTTCAAAATGCATGCTCATTTCTTCCCAGTGATGAGCAACATCTGAGGGTTTGCTGATGGGGCCTGAGTTATAGACCTCCCAGCTTGGAAGCAGGCCTCCCATGTGGTACTCAATATAGAAGTAATCGCCATACTCAAGCTGAAGTTTACGTAACTGTGGTTCAATGCTCCAGCAGGCAGAACAGATAGGATCGGTAAAATAGAGTATTCTTACAGCATTTCGCCGGGCTGATGCAGAAACTGCGCCCTCTTTTTCCTGCGCACCTGGCACTTCACACAGGCCCGTTACAGGATCACATATAAGGGGATTTGCTTTTTTATCAGACATTTCCTCTTTCTTGGATTGGGCTTCGCAGGAGGGCAGCAGAAACAGCGAAAAAACCAGTGTACATAAAGTGATATTTAACCTGCGCATACATGAACATTTAAGCTGATACGTGTTTTAGCGTGAAAATGTTGCGTGAAATTACGGATAAATGCTCCCTTTTTGGCCAAAACAGGATAGCTGTTTGTAAACAAAGCTATGCGGAAAAAAAACAGCAATTATTTTCTCCGTCCGTAGATCAGTTCATCAATAAAAAGCCCATTCTTAAAAAAGCCATCTTTGATTGTGGCCTCAAGGGTAAAGCCGCATTTTTCAAGAACGCGGCGTGAGGCATGATTATGGCCAAAAGGCCGGGCATACAAACGCGAAATTTCCGGCAAAGCAAATGCAATTTCAGAGGCCAGTTTTACAGCCTTAGTGGCCACCCCCCTGCCCCAGAATTCTTCCGCGATCCAATAGCCCAGTTCAGCGTTTCGTCGCGAAATATCAGCGGCCGGGTGTATGCCCACCGCGCCGGCCAATTCATTGTTCACCCGTACTGCGAAAATACGCTGAGGGTTATGGCTGCGTGCAAAATCCATGAATCTCCTGCCATCTTCCTCAGTGTAAGGATGAGGAAAGGCATCGGTCATAAAACAGGCTACGTTTTTATTGTTGGCCAATAGTACCAGCTTTTCAAGATCAGCATCGAGCCACTTATCCAGCGTAACATTCGTTCTCATGTTTCCCGGTTAAAAAACTCCTTACCTGCCTGTTTCATTGCCTTCTGACATGGGCGCTTCGGCATCCTCAATATTAATGAGAGATTCATCAGTGAGTTCCTTCCTCAGATTTCGGCTGTGAATAGAAAGTAAAATTGCAGGCAGCAAAAGGAGGTTGGTAATAAGCGAAAGCAGCAGCGTTAAAGACACAAGCACACCAAGCGCAACGGTTCCGCCAAAGCTTGAGGCTGTAAAGATCGCAAAGCCGCAGAAAAGGATCACAGAGGTGTAGATCATGCTGAGACCGGTTTCTTTAATGGCAATGGATATAGCCTCGGAAGAACTGCGCTTAAAATGTTTTAGTTCGTGCCTGTACTTGGTCAGGAGGTAAATTGTGCCGTCGGAGGCTATACCAAAGGCGATACTGAAAATAAGAATGGTTGAAGGTTTAAATCGCAGATCGAGAAAACCCATTACCCCCGCGGTTAGCACCAGAGGAATAAGACAGGGAAGTTTTGACAGGATGATAATTCGCACCGATCGGAAGAGGGCTATACCCACAATGGCGATCAGAATGATCTCAATAAGCAGACTTTCAAGAAGGTTTGAAAGCAGGTAATCGTTACTTTTTAAAAACACCAGGCTATGACCTGTAAAATCAACATCGTATTCAGCTGGATTGAATATTGAATCGATCTTTGGACGCAGCTCGCTCATGAGCGCCTTCATTTTTGTTGACCCAATATCCGCTGCCTGATAACTAACCCTTGTTATCTGTTTGGCAGTATCGATAAAGGAGCGTAACCTGTCGTTTTGCCCGCCCACTGAAGAGGCGTAATCCTGCAGGTTCCGCAAGTCGGTAACACCTGGCATTGAATAATACCTTGATTCGCCACCCCTGTACGCCTGATAGGAAAACTTAATGGCTTCTACTATACTGATGGGCCTGGAAAAGTAAGGGTACTCCTCCATGGTGTTCTGCAGTCGTTTGATGTTGTAAAGTGTTTTGGCGTTGCTGGCGAAAACGCCGTTTGGCTGTTTGGTATTGATGGCGATCTCAAAAGGCAGCACCCCTTTAAAATGTTCTTCAAAAAAATGAAGGTCGTCGTACACGGGATCTTTTTCGGGAAGGTCGTCCACTACATAACCATTAAGGTCAATAAAGGTCATTCCCCACATAAAGATCAGCGTAACCACTGTAGTTACCACATAAATTGCTGTTCTGCGTTTCTGTACCAGGTAGTCAACCAATTCCAGGAGGCGACGGATCAGAGCATTATCCTGGTGTTTGGTATGTTTTTTATCGGGTTCAGGCAATGCGTACAAAATTACCGGTATCAGAATAAGGGTAATAAAGTAGGTAGCCATTACCGCGATGGCCGCCACCACGCCGAATTCCACCAGCATGGCGCTTTCAGTAAAATACAGAACGCCAAAACCTATGGCTGTAGTGATGTTTGCAAGAAAAAGAGAGATGCCTAGGGATTCAATGGTGCGGGCAAGGGCCCTCACCTTGTTGCCATGGAGAGCGAACTGACTGTGGTATTTGTTGATCAGGAAAATGCAGTTGGGCAGACCTATCACCATAATCAGCGGGGCTATCAGTCCACTAAGTACCGTGATCTTGTAGCCGAACAACTCCATTATACCAATAGACCACACCACCCCGATGATCACCACTATGAGTGAAAAGATCACAGTTGAAAAAGAGCGGAAGAATAACCAGAGGATGATGGCCGTTACAAGTACGGCAAGCGCCAGGAACAAAGTCATTTCGCTGCTCACTTTGGTCATGAGCTGAGCGCGGATATAGGGCATTCCGGAATAGTGGATTTCAAGGCCGTGTTTTTTGCCAAACGCATCTCCAGCAGCGGTGATCTCTTTCACCATATCGAGTCGGCGCTTTGAATCAAGATCTTTTTTATTAAACGTAATTGCAAGCAGTGTGGCCCCCGTTTCAGAATTAAAAACAATACCTTCATAAAAAGCCAGCTCCTTTACCTGCTGCCTGATACTGTCGACCTGTGCCTGAGAGATGATGTCGCCTTTTACCACGGGCCTGGCCTCGAACTTCATCAGGCTGTCGTTCACGTGCAGATCGTACAGTGTAGACACCGACAGGATGTCGCGCACGCCCTGCACTTCTCTTATCTGCTGACTAACAAGTGCCCAGTCTTTAAATTTCTGAAATTGGTAGAGGTCTTTGTCGGCAAACCCCATCACCATTACATTGCCGTCTTCGCCGAACTGTTTCCTGAAATTCTGATATTCAATAAAAGTGCTGTCGTTATCGGGCAGTATCTTGGCGAATTCATATGAGAGCTCCATGCGGGAAGCCTGCCAGCCCATAAAAACTGTAAGCAGAAGAACCGCAGCAGCAAAAACAATTTTATTCCTTAATAATAACCGTGCGAAAACCTTCCACATAATGTAAAATACCTGTCTGCACTTTTAGTGCAAAACCCGCTTTTTGATCATCCCGCCCCGGGTATCTTTTACCCTGTTCATGATCACAAATGCCGCTGCATCGATCTTTTCTATCTCCGCATTAAGTTTTGACACCTCAAGCCTGGTAATGACCGTGTAAATTATATCTATTTCTTTTTTGTCCTCACCTGACCTGTTGTATCCTCTCGCTCCCTTGTACACTGTTACGCCCCTTCCCATGTCCTCGGTTATCATTTTTCTTATATCTTCATTATAAGAACTGATGATGGTAACGCCGGTGTACTCTTCAATACCTTCAACAATAAAATCTACGGTTTTGGAGGCGCTAAGATACGCTAAAATGTAATATAACGCCGTTTCAATGCTTAGCAGCCAGGCAGCCACACAAAAAATAAGCACATTAACCGCCAGGATAACATCACCAATTGTGAGTCCGGTGCTTTTGCTGAAAGAAATCGCCATCACCTCGGTGCCATCTATTACTGCGCCGCCACGCATGGTGAGTCCAATTCCCGCTCCAAGAAAAAAGCCCCCAAATACCGACACCAGTAATTTGTCGTCGGTTATTGGCGGGAAATGCACTGTATGTACACAATAGGCGAGCGCCATAATTCCCAGGCCGGTTTTAATGGCAAAAGACCGCCCCACCTGTCTGAAGCCAAGAGCAACAAAGGGTATATTCAGACAAACTATAAGAATTGGCAGTTGCCAGCCTGTTACAGCTGAAACCAGCAGCGATACGCCGGTAATACCGCCGTCAATAAAAGAATTTGGCAGTAAAAAGCTGTTGAGCCCGAAGGTGGCGGAAAAAACGCCAAGGGTAATGGCAAGCACACTAAAGAACTCCCTTTTCAGCCTCAAGCGGAACTTCTGCGCTCGGGGACTGCCCGGCGATCCCGAACCACCAGCGCCTGTAACCATTTGATGAAAAACCATACCCATAAAGCCTGAATACAATACCCGGAGCCTAAAAAAATTCCGGCAGATTAGCTAAACTTACTCTTTCTTTTTCCTGAAAAGGCCTTTGATCTTTTTTAGCAGGTCGGCTGGTTTCTGTTCGCGCTGATCACCAATCAGAAAACCGTAAGGCCTTAAATCGGGTACCGAATCAAAAATGATCTTTACCACTCCCAGCATTGGCAGAAAAAGCACCACTCCAGCCACTCCCCATACAATACCGCCCACCAGCAGAATAAGAATGGTAAAAAATGCGCTTATGCTAACCTGTCCTCCGATTACGTATGGCTCAATCAGATAATTGTCGATTGCGTTTACCACAAGAACAACGATGAGTGTTCCAAGTGCAACATTTGTTGAATCGCCAGTAACAAGCGCCAGCGCAAAAGGCAAAACCCCGCCAAGGATGGGACCGATGTAAGGCACAATGGTGAGCAGGGAGGCAATAAGAGCCATCAGCAACGCGCTTTGCAATCCGACAATTAAAAACCCTATGCCAAATAACACAAAAAAGATCACAATTGAAATTGCTCTGCCCGCCAGGTAGCTTGATGCCACGGTACTAATGCCGCTGATCATACGTTTAGCAGCGTCAGGATTGTTCTCCTGAGCTGACAGCTGAAGAAAAAAAGCCTCATACTTGTCACGCTGCAGCAGAAAAAGGAAGGTAAAGATGATTACGATAACAATTTTGCCTATAGTTCCGGCAATTCCGGTGATCACCTTTTTTATGGCGTTGCCAGAAGAATCCATCATTTCCTTCATCTTTTTATTGATCACCTCATCCTGTTTCTGCTCAGGCACATTAAGTTTTTCGCTCACATAATTCTGGCTTTTTTTCAGGAACTCCTGCGATTTTTTTTCAATAGTGGGATATTGATCGGCCAGTTGCCTCCCCTGCAGAAACACAACCAGCAGGACACCAAGTGAGGCGATAATCAGAATTAACACCGACAGAAGTGAGGAAACCGTCCGGTTGAGGCC
>JAEZDS010000021.1 GCA_023433205.1 Bacteroidota bacterium | reverse complement strand
GAATCTGGCCACCCCGACAAATACTAAAAAGCCCTGCACGAAGTGCAGGGCTTTTCTGTTTTGCAGCGTACAAAAGCGCAGCTTTTGTGAAGCGGAAAGACAGAAAAGCCCCTTTTCGGCGCAGCCGAAAAAGGCTTTTTAGTTTTTGCAATGCCTCCCCCACAGATCAGCATCGCCGTAACGCAGTGAAGGCGATGCTAACCTGGCCATTAAAAAGAACTACTTAGGTTGCAGCCGAAAAAGGCTTTTTTTAGCATTTGCAACGCCTCCCTTTCAGATCAGCGCAGCGCAGTGGCGGAACTGTTGGCGGGGACCATTATAAGGAGATTGATCCGATACGTTTTTACCAATTCATTCTCAGCTTCTTCAGCTATTCACAGCTGAAAGCTGAAAAACAGTTCTTGCGCCTTACTATAATTAGTAGTAATATTGTGCTATAAAACGTAGTAATGAATAAAATCTCATCAAATATCCGCTGGCTGAGGCAGTGGAAGGGTCTTTCGCAGGAGCAGCTGGCCGACGCGCTGGAGGTAACCAGGGCGCGTATTGGGGCTTATGAAGAGGGGAGGAACGAGCCGCCGCTTGACCTGCTCGTAACCTTGTCTGACTTTTTTCATGTGGCCATAGATGCGCTGGTTCGTGGAGATCTAAAAAAGACCAATCTTGATGGTTTAATGAAAGTGGGAAAAAACCGTATCCTTTTTCCTATTCTTCTTGATAATGAAGGTAATGATATGGTGGAACTGATCCCCATGAAGGCCTCTGCCGGTTATACGCGTGGTTATTCTGATCCCGAATACATCGAAAAACTGCCTAAAATGAAACTGCCCTTTCTGCCCACTGGCAAACACCGGGCTTTTCCCATTAAAGGCGACAGCATGCCCCCTATAAGGGAAGGGTCTTTTGTGATCGCCAAATTTGTTGAAAGACCCGAGGATGTGAAAATGGGCAATACCTACGTGGTGGTTACCCGCGACGAGGGCCTTACTTACAAACGGGTGATGGCCTTCAGTAAAAAAGAGGGTTATGAATTACATTCCGACAATAAGGTGTATAAACCCTTTAAAGTAAAGGCCGAAGATGTGCTGGAAATGTGGGAGTATACCTGTTGTATTAATATGCACCAGTATAAAGAAGACGAGCTAAATCTCGACAGCATCATGAATATGCTTCGCAGTTTAAAGGTGGAAATTTCGGAGATAAAAGGTCAGACCGCTTAAGCAGGCGCTTTGGCCTGATAATATTCTTCGCTAATTATTTTGTTAAAAATTATAAATTTTTAATGGTATTTGGTTATGTTTGCCTGAACGAGATAGAAGGCACCCATCACCCGCACCGGCAATTTACGACACTCAGGATACAGATTTTTTCTGCTGATAATTTTTACCGCTAACTTTTTTAAAGCTCAGAATCATGAGCTGTCCAATTTCCATGGCATAAAATGTGCCGGCGAGATTCCGGCCTATTTTGGTGAGAGCTTCAACGCCCAACAGTTGGCGTTTACCAGTCAGATAGATAATTCCAGGGATAAAAAAGCCAGGGAAATGGCCCTGCAGTTGCTGGCCACCAGTAACTACGACCTGCACGAACGTTTTAAAACCGGACAGATCCTCTTTGGAGATCCGCTCAGCATTTATGTTGAAAAGATAGCGAGGCACATCTTAAAGAGCAATCCCTCAGTGCCTCAAAACCTTCAGTTTTTCTGTATGCGCTCGCCATATGTGAATGCAGTATGTTACGCGCCGGGTGTAGTGCTTGTTAACGTGGGGCTGATAGCACAGGTAAACAGCGAGGCAGAGATTGCTGCGGTACTTTCTCATGAGATAGCCCACTATGCCGCTCAGCATTCAATGCACTCGGTGTACGATGCCTATGAGGAGAGCAAGGACAAAAGAAGCAGCAGAAACCTTGATTACTATCAGAGCAAAATTGACCGTATCTACAACAGAGACAAAAGGCAGGAATTTGAAGCAGACAGTTTAGGTCTTATTTTTTACAGTAACACAGGTTACGGAAGCGCCGGCATGAAGAACATGTTTTCCGTGTTGCATAAAGCTGATAATTGCTGGGGAAACATGCCCGTTACACCAGAGATGTTTCAGATTGGCTCAGTAAAATTGCCCTCGTCTTTTTTTAAGGAAAAAGTTGATCAGTTTAAGGGTTATGAAACATACAACGACCGCTATTTTACCCATCCCAATGTAAGCAGAAGGGACGCCTCTTTTGAAAGGCTGAAGTTAAAAATGAATTTTAAGGGGGACCTGACCTGCCAGATTGAAACTGCAGGTAGCTTTGAACAACTCCGTGATCTCGCACGTTTTGAACAATTACGCTTGCAGTTATCTTCGGGTCAGTATGGTGATGCCATTTACAACAGTCTGGTGCTGCAACAAAAATTCCCTGAGAATAAATTCCTTAAGATTGCGTATGCCAAGGCCTTTTATGGTTTGGCCAGGTACAAGAACACCGATGAGTACAGCAAGGTGGCCCGGGGTTATACCCATGTTGAAGGCGAGTCTCAACAAGTGCACTACATGCTGAAACAATTCAACAGTAAACAGCTCACAGCCTATGCTTTGAAAACCATGACAGAGCTTAGCAAAAAATATCCTTCCGATAAATTTCTGGATACGCTTACTTCTGATCTGGTTCGCGATCTGGTAGTGGTAAATGAACTAACTCCTGAGAAAATAGAGAAGCTGGGCAATAATGAATTGCGCGAGGGAGATTTTTATATCAATCTCCTAACCTCCTATCTGGATGATCGCGAGGTTCTTAAATATTTCGCCAGTAGTTATCATCTGCTTGAAAAGAAGCGGAGTGATGATACCCGAGCCTATAAAGAAAAAGAGAAAGAGCAGATGGCACTGGCCAAATCTATCAGAAAAAATGGGTATGGCATAAAAGCAAAAACCATTATCGTTGAAACTCCCTCAGTACAAAAACTTAATAAAAAAGGAGAATTGGTTGTAGAGGAAACCGAGGCGTTAAAAAGCGGTTTGGCTAATACTATGCGGGAGTGCGCGCAGCAATGCGACATAAATTGCACTTCATTAATTGAAACAGATCAACAGAAACACGATGCGGCGCATTACAATCGTGTAGCGCTTCTGAATGAATGTGTTCGGGAATTTAAAATGCATGGCAAACTGGGTATCAGGCCTTTATGCGCCGATCAGCTGGTGCCATTGATGGATCATTATAAAACGCATCTGGTGTATTACACCTCCTGCAGCTACAGCAAAAAAACCGGCGGCTACCGCTTTAGCTCAACACTTTACAATCTTCAGGCCTGCAAAATAGAATATAACACCAGCTTTTACAAGAATGGCAGTCCTTCATTAAAAAAGCTCAAAAAATATACCAGCGAGGATTTTGAAACCGTAAAAAAATAAGAAACCAATATACAGAACCATGAAAAAGAGATCACTACTTAAAAAATTGATGTTTGCCGTTCTAATGTGCGGCCTCACTTTTAGCTCAAATGCCCAGAAGATCAACTGGGGTCAGAAAATTGCCATGAGTGCAGATTATAGCCCTGTAATTGTGGGGGAGGACGACAAACACTTTTACTCTGTTTTTTATCATAAATCGAATTTTAATATTGAAAAATTTGAAAAGGGATCAAACAGCAGGGTGTATCAGCAAAAACTCACTCTTCCTAAAAAGCAGGAAGTAGAGAAGATCGTTTTCGCAAAGGATAAGTTCATAGTATTTATGAGCTACTTTGATAAAAAGGCTGATGAGACTATTATTTACGCAAACACGTATTCAGCCGATAATGGTGGTGTTCTGAAAGTTGAACAGAAAATCCTCGTTATTCCTGTAGAGAAAAAAAGAAGAAGGGGGAGTTTTGGTGTTGTGGTGGCCGATGGTGCCGATCGTTTGTTAGTTACTCACGATGCCTATTACAAAAAACAGAAGAAATATCGTGAACGTTTTTTACTGTTAAATAGCAATCTGGAAAAAGTGACAGAACGTGAGGATGTAATAGATGAAAGTAAGGTTAGAAATTATTCAACCTCTGGCTTCGCAATAGATGGTGATGGCAGCTTTTATTACATGAAAAATTATACTGATGGGAGGAGGAATATCGTTTCTTATGATGCTACACGTGATTTCGACAAATGGGAGGAGACCATTGATTATCAGAAGTTAGGATTGCCCCTCAAGAGCTTTATCTATAACATGAGTGTTACCACCAATAAAAAGAAAGATTTGATCTTTGTGGGTTATTATTCGAAGAGTGAAATAAAGATCACCGGCAAGGTGACAACGCATGGCAGTTTCCAGACAGGGGTAAGATACTCTCTGGATGGAGCTTTTTATTTGAAGATTGATCATATTTCAAAAGAGATCGTTCAAACAAAACTTAACGAATTTAGCCAGGAATTTAAAGACCAGTTCCGTAGCAAAAGCGACGTCAAAAAGAATCGTGACGGTAAAATATATGATCAGTTCGGCGAACTTTCTATGTATAAAAAGGATGATGGAGGCATAATTGGAGTAGGTGAGGTGTTTACCGGATACCACTACATATCGCGAAATCACGAAAGCCTGCATTATTACTACGGTGACCTTATAACTATCAGTTTGTCGCCTGATGGAGATTTGCAGTGGGCTAACAGGATCAAGAAGTCACAAACTTTCGGATATGAAAGTTTTGGCCCCTTTATCTTCTCCTCAACTGGTTTTAAGTTTTTATTAGTAAGCCACAAGCCATTAGATTATATGGGTTATTTCGCTGCCCTGGGGAAAGACAAGTTTTATGTGGCTTATAATGATAACGCCAAAAACCTTCAGAAAAAGTCTGATCAGGACAAGCTGAAACCTTTCAAAAAACCAAAAGAAGCTGTGATGTCAATGTACACCATTGATCTTGCAACGGGCGAAAGAAAAAAATCTGCGTTTTTTGGTGGAAAAGACTTTGAAGTAACGGTTGAGCCTAATACCGCTTTTCAGACAGGGCAAAATACAAAACCAATTATCATGGCCAGCCGTAAAAAGAATTTCAAGTTCGGCATCATGGAGTTTGAATAGTCCTGATTTATTCGTTTAACGCGAATATCAGAAATTGAAAAGGGCTGTCTCAGTAAAATGAGATGGCCCTTTTTTGTTGAAGGTGCGCTGAGGTAGAAATTAGGCAGTTCGCATACTAACCACAGAGGCACTGATTGCACAGAGGGACACGGAGAAAAGGATGGAATATCGCAAGTCAGCAGGCAGCATGCAGGAGCAGTTTGCAGGTTAAACCCCGGCCTTCGCCGGGGCAGACACAGAGGCACAGATTGCACAGAGGTATTACTCAGTTGAGATCTAGAGCTTATAATTTTGTATTGCTTGCTGTCCGGAATAATTTAAGTCAAAGACTGCCAACTACGTGCGGGCACACCTTTCAGTAAATCGGATTACCGAGGCTTCGGCATCAGAATTTTCAGGTTCAGAAATTCTTAAGACTTAGAGTCCGGCACTGCACCCTTCCTCATATTCTTAAAATATGATATAAAGATGGGGAGTATCGAGATGCCTATTATGCCAAAAATAACCGTCTCAAAATTGTTCTTTACAAATTCGGTGTTGCCAAACCAGAAGCCCAGTAGGGTCAAACTCACAATCCACACAAACCCGCCAATAATATTAAAGGAAAGAAATTTCCTGTACTGCATCTCGCCTATACCTGCCACAAAGGGCGCGAAAGTGCGCACTATCGGAACAAATCGGGCAATGATGATGGTTTTGGGACCATGTTTTTCAAAGAACTTATGGGTCTCGTCAATATGTTTTTGTTTTACCAGTTGTCGTTTGCCCAGTCGCCACCTCAACACTTTTAAACCAAGGTGTTTGCCGATATAATAATTTAAGGTATCTCCAAGTACCGCAGCCACGAACAGGAGCACGAGCAAATAACCAAGATTGAGCATGCCAACAGCGGCAAAACTTCCGGCGGCAAAAAGCAGAGAGTCGCCAGGTAAAAATGGCATAACAACAAGTCCTGTTTCTACAAAAATGATCAGAAACAGGATCACATAAATAAATACACCGTACTCGCCAATGAGGTCGCGGAGTTTATCATCAAGGTGTAAAAAGTAATCGAGAAAATTTTTAAGAGTACTCACTATTGGGGGTTTTATATTTAGAATTATTGCGCAAACTTGTCCTTATTCGTTCTCAGCGAACCAGGCCAGAATACCGCCGCGCAGATTGTAAAGATTATCATAACCTTGCCTTTCAAGTGCCTGAATTACCGAGGCGCTGCGTTTACCGCTGCGGCAATGAACCACCACTTTTTTGTCGCGGGGTATTTCAGCCATGCGTTCTAAAACCTCGCCCATGGGAATGTGTTTGCCGTTGATGTTCATCTCCTCAACTTCTTCTTCCTCGCGCACATCAATCAGCTCAAAATCGGCCTTTTCATTGATTAGCTGTTTTAGTTCGGCGGAACTGATCTCTTTCATTTATTGTTATCTTAAAGTGGTTGTTTCATTTCTCCGGGTAAAAAAGAGAAAAAAGTGTCACCTCTTAAACCCAGGCGCAGCGTTTCGAGCGGTATAACATCGTCAACCGCAATATTTCCCACGTTTACATTGCTGCCAAAAAGTTTCAGGAAGTACACCTGCTGACTTTTTTGCGGGGTCTCCCAGATAATGTTCTCGAGTTTTACCTTGTTAACGATGCGGTTAATGAGCATGGTGTGCGCGCTGCCATCCTTGTGAAAGATACCAACGGTACCGCTTTCTCTTGCTTCGGCAATAACCTTAGCGGCACCGGCTTCTAGCTCGCTCTGCATCATTTTGATCCAGCGGGCAGGATGAATGATAATACCTTCCTCTTTGCTGCCCACTTCGCTCAGCACTGTAAAATCTTTTGAAAGCCGGCCGATGTATTCAAGTTTGTGTTCATGGCTGAGTTCAATACTGCCATCACTCACCTCAGCGCTGTCGAGACCAAGGTCGGTGATGTAGCGGATATAATCCTCAAACTGGTTACGCACCACGAAGGCCTCGAAAAGGGTGCCGCCAACGTACACCTTCATGCCGGCCTGCTGGTACAGTTTCACCTTCTCCCTAACGTGGGTTGAAATAAGTGAAGTGCCAAAACCAAGCTTCACAAAATCGACAAACCTTGAAGAGGTGCTGACAAAATCTTCGGCCTGGCGCAGGCTAATGCCCTTGTCCATCACCATGGTCACACCATCTTTTCTTGGTTTGGCGCTGCGCTCCGGCAAATGCGTCAAATCAAAAATGTAATTACCCGCCATAAATTATTTCCTAAAAGTAGAAATTAAAGTCAGAATCTCCGAGTCGTTCCGGAGAACAGGCGCGTATTCAAAGATCTCGTTGTGTCTGGTAAAATCCATGTCCATTGCCCTGGCGAAAAAATGCAGCGATTCCTTGCGTTGCTGCTTTTCCAGCAGTAAAACACCCATGCGGTAGTACAGATCTGCCACATCCGGGAATTTTTTAATGGCTTCACTAAGATTAAAAACAGCCTCTTCAAGATAACCACTCTGATGCAACAGCTGGGTATAATCCAGCCAAACGTCATAATCAGGATAATCAAGTTCTATCACCCGCTGGTAGGCCAGTGCGGCTTCCTCAATAAAACCCAGCTTTTCCTGGATCTCAGCAAAAACATACCAGTATTCAGCCTCGTTGGGGTTGATCTCAATCGCTTTTTTTATGTAGTGTATGCCTTCGGTAAGCCGGTTCAGCGCGTCGAGCACAACACCTATGCCCAGCCAGGCATCGGCATTGGCAGGGTCGAGTTTTACACATTTGTTGTAGTTTACAAGGGCCTCTTCAAAGCGGTCGAGGTTCTCAAAACATTCTCCTATGTAATAGTAGGTTGAGCTTTCCTGCTCCTCGTACTTAAAAGTTTCTCTGTAAACTTCAATAGCCTCCTCAAATCTGTTGAGCTGAGCCAATGAGTTAGCTTTGTTAAAATATGCTGAACTGAACTGTTCGTTTATTGCGAGAGCGTAATCATAAGCCTCAATTGCCTTCTCAAATAAACCAAGTCTGCCGTAACTTACACCCAGGTTAAACCAGGCGAAATAACTGTAAGGATGGTTGTCGATATACCTTTCAAAAAAAGAAACCGCCTCATCAGATTTATTGGTGAGATCAAAACAAAGCGAGAGCTCGTTCAGCGCCACTTCGTTACGGGGATTCAGTTTAATGGCTTTTTTCAGGTAATAAAGCGCGTCATCGGGTTTTTCTTCGTTAAGGAATTCCACACCTAATGCCACATACACCTCGTCTTTTTTATCTGAAAGGGGAATTGCACTCTTGAAATTTTCAATGGCCTGTTCGCCAAGCCCCATCTGGCTGTAGATATAACCCCTGGCCATGTAAAGCTCAAAATTCCCGCGTTCTATCTCTTCTACCTCGTTCAGAATGGCCAGCGCCTCGTGGGTATAGTGCTGGCTGCTGAGGTATTGGGCGTAACGGATCTTTATGATTGATGAAAAAGGGAAACGCTCCAGGCCGTAATCAATGGCTTTTTTGGCCAACTCATAATTCAGCCACTGAAGATAATAGTCGATGATCTCTTCAATTTCATCTGCGTCAAAAAAATGGGTCTCTCCGCTGGAGAGCATCTCTTCAAAGTGCCTGAGATTTTCCTCGAACTCCTTGTCGTTCAACCCTTCCCCGTCGTCTTCGAATTCACTCATACAAATAACTGTTCTTTAAAATTACGGCTATAAAACGAGGAAAAAAGGTTGATTTTCTTAAAAAAAATTATACCAAAACCGGGGAGCCTTTTTTGTGGCACCCCGGCGGGAAAAAACGGTGAATTATGCCTGTTTTCAGGCCAGAAGCTGCCGTGAGATCACTATGCGCTGAACCTCGCTGGTGCCTTCGTAGATCTGAGTGATCTTGGCATCGCGCATCAGCCGCTCAACATGGTATTCCTTCACATATCCGTAACCCCCATGCACCTGAACGGCCTCGGTACTTACCCACATGGCAGTTTCGCTGGCAAAAACCTTTGCCATGGCGCTTTCCTTGTCCATTGGCAGGTGATTGTCTTTTAACCAGGCGGCTCTGTAAATAAGAAGTCGTGCTGCCTCAATTCTGGTAGCCATATCGGCCAGTTTAAATTGTATGGCCTGGTGTTTGCTGATCTCTTTACCAAAAGCTTTTCTTTCTTTGGAGTAGGCCAGTGCCAGCTCATAGGCGCCGCTGGCAATTCCAAGGGCCTGCGAGGCAATACCTATACGCCCACCGCTGAGGGTCTTCATGGCGAACTTAAAACCAAATCCATCTTCCCCAATACGATTGGCTTTGGGCACTTTTACATTGTCGAACATCAGCGAATGCGTATCGCTGGCGCGAATGCCCATTTTATTTTCTTTGGGTCCTACTGTAAAACCCTCCATTCCTTTCTCAACAATAAGACAGTTTATGCCGCGGTGACCTGCCTCAACATTGGTCTGGGCCATTACCAGATATACGCTGGCGCTGTTGCCATTGGTGATCCAGTTTTTGGTGCCGTTAAGCAGGTAATGATCGCCTTTGTCAACAGCTGTGGTTTTTTGAGAGGTGGCATCGCTTCCGGCCTCGGGCTCGCTAAGGCAAAATGCGCCTATCTTTTCGCCTTTGGCCAGGGGCACCAGGTATTTCTGTTTTTGTTCCTCGGAACCAAATGCTTCCAGCCCCCAGCACACCAGCGAATTGTTCACACTCATTACCACGCTGCAGCTGGCGTCAATCTTTGAAATTTCCTCCATGGCCAGTACATAAGAGATGGCATCCATTCCGCCTCCGCCATATTTGGGATCTACCATCATGCCAAGAAATCCCAGCTCACCCATTTTTTTTACCTGCTCCGTAGGGAATTTCTGCTGCTCGTCGCGTTCTATCACTCCCGGCTTTAGCTCGTTCTGTGCGAACTCCCTCGCGGCTTTCTGTATCATTAGGTGCTCTTCAGATAATTCAAAATGCATGTGTTTTGTATTTAAAAGATTAGTAGGAATTTTTTGTAACCTTGCAAAGATATACGATTTCAAACAGTCACAAACACTCTTTTCTGCTTAAGCGCTGACTGTAATTTGCCATGAAAACAACAAAATCAGATAAAAATGAGGCCGTTATTCTTGGTCTGATGAGTGGTACCTCGCTCGATGGGCTTGATCTGGCCCTCTGTGGTTTTAGTAAAACCGGAAGCAGGTTCGGTTACCGCATCTTCAAAAGCCGCACCATTCCTTATTCTGCAATATGGAAACAAAGACTGGCGAGTGCAGGGCAGGCGGGAGCAGAAAAATACTTTGCCATTGATGCGCTGTACGCGAAGTATGTAGCCGAGCAGGTGGAGAAGTTTTTGAAAAACGCTGAGGTACAGCCTTTGGCAATTGCCTCTCACGGACATACAATATTTCATCAGCCAAAGGCAGGTTTCAGCACGCAGATGGGGAATGGCGCTGCCATAGCAGCTTTAACCGGCATCACCACCGTGTGCGACTTCAGAAGTTTAGATGTGGCGCTGGGCGGACAGGGTGCGCCGCTTGTGCCCATTGGCGATCAGTTATTATTCGGCAATTACCAGGCCTGTCTGAACATTGGCGGTATTGCCAATATTTCTTTTCACAAAGGGGAAAAAAGAATGGCCGGCGATATTTGTGTGGCCAATATGCTGCTTAATTATCTGGCCGGAGGGTTTAACGCTGAATACGATAAAGGCGGGGCTTTTGCCCGCAAAGGCACTGTAAACAAACAATTGCTGCAGAAACTGAACGGTCTCGACTATTACAAAAAATCAGGAGCTCGTTCAATTGGCCGCGAAT
>JAEZDS010000108.1 GCA_023433205.1 Bacteroidota bacterium | reverse complement strand
TGACGATCTCCCTATACCGACCGTCATTCCGGCGCATGCCGGAATCTAGCAACAAACCCCATGAACGGATCTTATTGCAAGGCCTTAGACTCCGGGTCAAGCCCGGAGTGACGGCTTAGGAAGCCCGGAATGACGATCTCCCTATACCGACCGTCATTCCGGCGCATGCCGGAATCTATCTAGAATCCGGGTACATAATGAACAGTCATTCCGGCTTTCGCCGCCATTCCGGATAAGAAGCTGAGCGCTCAGAATGTATTATCTTTGAGAAAAAGATGAAGAAATTATTACTCAGGGTAAAAAAAGGATTTGCAACCTTACTGGCTTTTACATTATCGTTTGCCGGTACCTCAACAAAAAACAAAGCTGGCAGCGGCAAGGATAATATCTATGAATTTGAGGTAAAAACTATCAATGGTGAAGTTCTGTCGCTTGCCAAATTTAAAGGCAAAAAGCTGCTGATAGTAAATGTTGCCAGCGAATGTGGATTTACCCCGCAGTATAAGGGCCTGCAACAACTGCACGAAAAATTTGGCGACAAGGTTGTGATACTGGGTTTTCCCAGTAACGATTTCGGCGGACAGGAACCCGGAAGCGAAAAAGAGATCCAGTCATTCTGTCAGAAAAATTACGGCGTTACATTTCAGATGATGGAAAAGATCAGTGTAAAAGGAAAAGACATGCATCCCCTGTACCGCTGGCTCAGCAACAAAGAGGAAAACGGCAGCTGTGATGAGGCACCGAACTGGAATTTCTGCAAATACCTTATTGATGAAAACGGAAAGGTTTTACGCTTCTACAAAAGCAAAACCGACCCAATGAGTGCTGAGATCACTTCTTTGCTGTAAAAGAACGTTTCTAGGATTTGATCCCTACGGGATCATAAGACCGGCTGCAAGCATCTGCTAATTCAATATCACTGGGACTCAATGGGAATTTCATTTTTGTCAAAGACAAATTCCGATGAATATCGGAACTCTGCACTTGACCCGGCGCAGGCCGGGCTCCTCAAAATAACAAACACAGCTGATCAAATTCTCTGCGTTCTTTGCGTTTAAAAATTGTGGTCCGTAATTTGTTTCGTACCTACGGCACTCTTAACCATTTGTCTGAATGTTTCTACCAGGATTTGCTGAAGGCCACGCCATCACTTAGTCTGCCACCCTTCAGTAACCGTACGTTACCTTTTCTGGTCCCTTTCGCTCATCGAGTATCTCTCTGATCTGTTCCATATGTCGGCGGGCGTGTGAGATCAGAAAATGCAGCCAGTCGCTTACGGTCATCTCTCCCAGCAAAGGGTGACTGTGTATTCGTTCATCCACAACAACAATGCCCGTTTCAAGCGCCATTTCCAGTCTTGTGCGAACGCGAAGAAACTCACTTTTGAAGTCTTCAAGCGTTTTAACAGCGCCCTTTGGTTCAAGAAAGGAGGGAGCCCTCGCCTTACGTCCTCTCATATCAACCATCAAACGCTCAAGTCGTTCAACACCTTTTAACTCTGAACCATCTGCCAGTTTTTCAGAAGGCTCCATAATTAATTTGTATACGTGGTTTTCCGATAACAAAAGGTGTTCAAGGATCTGTAACACACTCCAGCTCCCCGTGGAGGGTTTTATTGTTACAGCCTCATCCCTGCCCTTTACCAGCTCAAGCAATTCCTTAGTATTGCGGTTAAGCATAACGATGTAACCCTTGATATCCATTTTTTTAAATTTTAAAGCAAAGCCGCCGCGTTTACTACCATCAACCCTGCTGTTTCTGTCCGAAGCCGGTGAACGCCAAGGCTTAAATTCTTAAAACCTTTGTTATGAGCCTGACCTATTTCTTTTTCAGAAAAATCTCCCTCCGGACCTATCAGCACAATGGTTGAACGTTTGTTGAATTTCAGCTCGCTGATCTCTGTTTTTTTTCCCTTACCACACCAGGCTATAAATTTCTGGTCGGCATGTGCCAACGCAATAAATTCAGTTAAAGGTACAGCCTCCCTGATAGATGGTACCGTGGCCTGCAGACTTTGTTTCACCGCGCTTAAAACAATTTTTTTTACACGATCTGTTTTTATTGCTGTTCTTTCAGAATGTTCGCAGATCACAAAACTGATCACATCAACCCCTACCTCAACGGCCTTCTCCACCAGCCATTCAATACGGTCCATTTGTTTGGTTGGTGCAATCGCCAGGTGAATGTGGTAGTTGCGTTCAACCTCGGCAACCGGACCTTTCAAAATTGTAGCTTCGCAACGTTTATCAGTTACCAGATCAAGCCTGGCTTCGTAAAAATTGCCTTTACCATCAATTAGCGGAAGTTGTTCACCAGCCCTTTTACGCAGCACGCGTGTACAATGCCAGCTTTCTTCTTCATTGAGAATGGCTTTATCACCTTCGATGGTTGCAAGAAAAATATTCACGGTTAAAAATAGTCAATGGCACTCAAAAAGAGCATATTTTTCTATTCTTTTATCCATTTAATAACCTGAGCAGGTCTGTTTTCCTTTGTTAACCTAAGTGTATATATGCCCTCTGCAATATCACCAATATCAATTGACTTGCGCTTTACTCCCTTAATATTTTCAGAATGCAATACCCTCCCGGAAACGTCCAATATCTGCGCGAAAGTATTCATATGGATAAATTCATCAGGCACTTCAATGAACAGATCGCTCTGGGCGGGGTTAGGATAAATAGAAAAACTGGATAATGCGGAATGATCTACAACTCCAAGCACTCCGAAAGAATCACAGGCTCCAACAAAAAATTCATGTCGCCCAAAAGTACTGTCACTATAACACATAAAGTTCGCAAACGCATCTGCCTTACAGTATCCCCCCTTATAACTATTAAAAGCGAATAAAGTACTACTCCATCCAAACCGTTCAGTAAGCACCATGTAACCAATATGTAAGCGTTTGAGAACAATATTATTAATTGTCACGTAACTAACAGAATCAACTTTGTAGTTATAGGTATCTGTATCTGAAGTATTCAGGGGGTGTTCAAGATTGGTTTGCCATCCCTGCCCTGGTCCGCAAGCGAAGTTGTAAAGGATCTCCCACGAGTGCCTGGTACGGAAATTCGAAAAAAACACAGTATCACCCTTCTGTTTAAGATATGATTGAGTAGTATTACTAAACCCCGTCATAGAATTGCAAAGCAAATAAAATTTTTTGTGTTCGAGCTTTTTCAATGTATCCAACCCTGCGATGGAATCGCCCACATATCGAGCAACAGCAAGTTCATTCCACATATAAGCAGTGCCAGCACCATGTACAAAACGATAGCGCCACTCGGCTCCGGGGGGACAAAAAATAACCTGTGCAGCAACAGAACCAAAAAGAAAAAAAAGCACACAAGCGAAAGTTATTTTCATTACAAGGATTTAATGTTCACTAAAGCTAAGAAAAAAATCATTCATAGCACTTGCTAATGACTCAGCCGCTGCATATAATCCTGCAGAATAATTATTGCGCTGATCACATCTACTTTTTCTTTATCCTGGCGGTCCTTCTTTTTTAGTCCGCCCTGTTGCATGGTTTGATGAGCTAATGCGCTGGTAAATCTTTCATCGTAACGTTCGACTTTAATTTCCGGGAATTTCCTCCGAAGGTGCGTTACAAAAGGATCAATAAACCGCGAACTGTCGCTTTTTGTATTCAGCATAGTTTTTGGTTCACCTACTACTATCACATCTACCTTTTCCTGTTTACAATAATTTTCCAGGAAGGCGATCACATCTTTGCTGTGTACTGCCGCCAGGCCTGAAGCGATAATCCGCAGCGGATCGCTCACCGCAAGTCCTACACGTTTGCTGCCATAATCAATCGCGATAATACGTCCCATAACACACAATATTACGCAGAATTAAATTTGTAATTTCACAGCAATGAAAAAGATCGCTGTACTTTGCTCAGGGGGCGATTCGCCCGGCATGAACGCCTGCATTCGCGCGGTGGCACGCACTGCCGCTTACCATAAATTGGGTGCTATTGGATTTTTAAGAGGTTATGAGGGCCTTATTGATGATGATTATATTGAACTGAATACCGAGAGTGTTTCAAACATCATTCACAAAGGAGGGACCATCTTAAAAACAGCCCGCAGCAGCCGTTTTATGATGGAAGAAGGTTTAAAAAAGGCTGCAAAAAACCTCGACAAACACAATGTTATTGGTTTAGTAATAATTGGCGGTGATGGCAGCTTTAAAGGCGCGCTTGACCTGGCCAGATACACTGACGCAAAGTTAATTGGCTGCCCTGGCACTATTGACAATGACCTTGTAGGCACTGATTTTACCATTGGTTACGATACGGCAGTGAATACTGTAATTGATGCTATAGACAGGATCCGCGATACGGCTGAAAGCCACGACAGGATCTTTGTGGTAGAAGTTATGGGCCGTGATGCAGGCCTGATTGCCCTGCGTAGTGCAATTGCCGGAGGCGCCGAGGCCATGCTGGTGCCGGAACTTGAAAACGACGCCAGTGTTTTGCTGAAAAAGATCAAATCGTGGAGAAAAAACAAAGGCAGCCGTATTGTAGTAGTTGCAGAGGGTGATCAGAGTGGTGGCGCATTTAAAGTGGCTGAACTGATCAAACAAAATGAACCAGGTTTCGACATAAGGGTGAGTGTACTCGGCCACATACAGCGCGGGGGCAATCC
>JAEZDS010000077.1 GCA_023433205.1 Bacteroidota bacterium | reverse complement strand
TATCAGTTAAAGTTCTTCTGATAATTATTTTTTTGGGGATAAAAATCGAAAACCGTCAATTCATGCGTCGAAAGCCTCATGAAATCACATGAGCCATGTCTAAATCAATTTGTTTTGGACAGCTGTGCCTTAAATATATAAATTAATCGTTTCGCGGGTCTAAGCCCTTATCATCTGCAGGTAGTAAAATGCCTGTGAAAGCAGGTTGGCAGCACCCTCTTTACTGTCTGCCACAATATTAAGATCTGCCTGCCTGAGATCATTGTTGCATACACAGTTGAATGAAGAAGGGATGCAGGCTGAGACCATTGCTGAAAACCGGTCGGGATAGGGACTGGTATTTATCACCATATCGAATGTTTGTTTTTGAAGATTTTCCATCACTTTTTTACGTGGTAAGCCGAACACATTGACATGTTCTCTGGTGAAGCAGGTCCAGTCGCCATAGGTTGGTTTTTTATTCGCTGTCTCCACAAAAAACACCTCTGCATATTTACCCAGGCCGTGTAACTGCCTGTCGATCTCATTTTTGTTCACAGGGTTGGCACTGTTAATTATCACCGCAATTTTTTCAACCGCCTGCCAGTTTGCCGGCTGCTTCCGTTTTCTTTTTCGCAGTTTCCTGAGCCTCCAGTTCAGCTGTATATCTGCCATTAATCCCAGCATCAGAACAATTGTTTTACTGCTTTAATAAACCTGGCCTCGGTATCTTCCATACTTGCGGTGCTTTTTCCACCGGCGGCATTGATATGTCCTCCCCCCTCAAAGTTGGCGCGTGAAAATTTATTCATATCAAACTTACCTTTGCTCCGCAATGATACCTTTATATAATCTTTAGCTTCGTTAAAAAGCGCGGTTATCTGTATGCCTTTTATGGCGAAAGGATAATTGACCAGTCCCTCTGTATCGCCTTTTTTATGATTGAATTTTTCCAGTTCCTTTTCGGAAAGTGTAAAATATGCAACGGGTAGTCCGGGTACTATCTTCAGTTTTTCACTCAGGGCAAATCCCAGCATTTTCAAACGATCATAGCTGTAATTGTCGTATACCGCGCTGTGGATCTCGGCAGGCTTTATGCCTGTTGAAAGCAGGTGGGCGAGGATGTGGTGAGTTTTGGCGTTCACTGCGGGGTACCTGAAAGAGCCTGTGTCGGTCATCAATCCTGTATAAAGACAGGCAGCTATGTTTTTGCTGATCAATTTTAGGTTTCCGGTATCTGCAATAAAATCGTACACCAGTTCACAGGTGCTGGTGGCTTTAACATTGTGCCACTTGTAATCGGCAAAAGGTTCAGGCTGCTGATGATGATCAATAAGTACTTTGGCACAGGTTGTTGTTTCCAGCAGGGTACCAAGCTTTTCGAGTCGTTTAAAGGCGTTAAAATCGAGGGCAAAGATCATGTCCGCCTTTTTTAGCAGAGTGGCGGTTTGTTTCTCTTTTTCGGTAAAAACGGTAATGGTTCTGCTGCCAGGCAGCCACTCAAGAAATTCAGGGTAGGGATTTGGCACTATTACATTGGCTTTTTTGCCAAGCCTGATAAGCAGTTGGCGCAGGGCAAGGCTCGAACCAAGGGCATCTCCGTCGGGGTTAAAATGGGTAACAATTACAATATTCAGAGACTTATTGAGTAATTTTTTAAACTTTCTGAGTTTGAGATTATCCATATTGACCAGTGAGCCGGTAAAAATAGTGGTTTAAGGGGCAGGAAAGAGCTTAAAATTGCCTAATATATTTGTGCAAATAATGGGAAATTCCCTATATTTGCCCCTCCAAATTAATTTTTTACGCAAAAATGCTAATTGTACAGATCAAAGAAGGCGATAACATCGAAAAAGCCCTGAAAAAGTATAAGAAGAAATTCGAGAAAACCGGCGTTGTTAAACAGCTCCGTGAGCGCTCGAAATTCACCAAGCCATCAGTTCGCCGCCGTGAGGAAGTGATCAAAGCTGCTTATAAACAGAAGCTTCAGATCGGAGCTATCGAAAAATAGACTTCTTTTAACGTCATTTTATTGCAATCCTAACCTGAAATTGATAATTTCGGTTAGGATTTTTTATTGTATATGGTTGAAGAAACGGCTAATGGCTTTTATTCCTATCTGCAAAAGCAAAAGCGATTTAGCGAGCTGACCATCAATGCCTATAAGAACGACCTTTCGCAATTCTTCGGTTTTCTTAATTCTGAACTGCACGGCTTCACGCTTCAGAGTATAAATCACCATCACATAAGAGGCTTTCTGGCTCAGCTCATGCTGCAGAAAAACGCCCCCTCCACCGTTAACCGTAAACTAAGCGCAGTAAGGTCTTTCTTTAAATGGCTGCAAAAAACCGGACAGGTTGGATCAAACCCTGCAGGCCGGGTAACCGGGCCTAAAAAAGCGAAACGACTACCTGCCTTTGTTCAGGAAGAGCAGCTTGGCACGCTTTTTTCACAGGTAAAAGGGGTTGATTTTGAGACCGTACGGAATTTTCTGGTTGCAGACCTGTTGTATCAGACGGGGATGAGGCGGGCTGAAATTCTTAATTTGAAAGAGACAGATATTGATATTTACAACCAGCAGCTTAAGGTTACGGGCAAACGCAACAAAGAGCGCATAATACCGTTTAGTACTAGGCTAATGGTTAGTTTGCAGAATTATTCTGAATTGAAAAAAAGAAACGGCATGCAGAACGAGTATTTGCTGGTTAATGAAAAAGACAAGGCCCTTTCTCCGCAGGCAATCCACAAAATAGTGCATGAGCTGTTATCCGAAGTCACCACACTTAATAAGAGGAGTCCCCACGTTTTGCGACATTCTTTTGCCACCCATTTGCTTAATCAGGGAGCTGATATAAATGCTGTGAAGGAGCTGCTGGGACACGCCAGCCTAGCCGCTACGCAGGTATATACACACAATACCATTGAGAAGTTAAAAAAATCATATAACCAGGCCCATCCCCGATCGGGCAATTAAAAAAAGGAGGAAAGTTATGACTATCAACATTCAATCAGTGCATTTTGATGCAGACAGGAAGTTACTTGATTTTATTACTGAGAAGGCGGGAAAGCTGAGTACATTTTATGATGGGATCATCAGCTGTGAGGTAACGCTGCGCCTCGACAAGAGCAGCAACAGTGAAAACAAGATCTCAGAGATCAAGCTCCTTGGGAAAGGCCATGAATTTTTTGCCAAAAAGCGCTGCGCCACTTTTGAGGAAGCAACCGACCTGGTTTGTGAGGCGCTTAAAAACCAGGTTAAAAAACATAAAGACAAAGTGCTGCAACAGTATTAAATTGTATTGCGCAATTAAAAAAAGCCGTTCCTTTGGGTGCGGCTTTTTTATTTTAGTTTATAAGCAATATCTTTAGTAGTTATGAAACACCTGGTTTGTGTATTCTGCATAATAAGCAGTATTTCCCTTTTTGGTCAGGCATCAGTCGGGAGCATCAGTCCTTATACAATAAGAGGTAACATAGGTATTCAAAAGCCAATCAGCAGCGCCAAGTTTCACCAGAGTTTTGCAGGCCTGTACGAAGGTAATGTGTCGTTCAATGTTCGGTTGGGTGGAAATTTTTCTGCCGGTCTTGGTTATCAGAGCACTCATTTCAAAAACAACCAGTTTTTGCGGTACACATATTTTAATGCCAGCATTCCTTACAACACCGCCCTGATCTTAAATTCTGCCTTTGTTCGGCTTGGTTACGACCATTTTTTTAAAAAAGATGCATTTGTGGGTTACGCCCTTAACGGAGGATTAACTTTTGCCAATTATAATAACGTAAATCAGGACTCATCAATACTAAATCAGCCTTTTATTGGCACACGTTTTACAAGCCCTTACGTGCAACCCGAAATTTCCGTGAATTTCAGAATGGAACAGAGGCTGGCCTTTTCAGTGTTTTTCAGTTATACAACAATGTTTTACAAGTACGATCCCCGGGCGCCAAGGTTTGCCCATTTCAGAGAGATACAGGTAAAACGAAATGATTATATAATGAGTTATTTCAATTTTGGTTTTGGCTTCACGGTGCTGCTTGGCAGCTGAAAAAATAGCCCTGTCAACAATATGTAATTATTTTTTTATCTAGTTAAAGTGTATGATCACTGCGGAACAGCCCGTTAAATTTGACAGAAAGAAGCACAAGGATGCTCTTTTGCTTCATTTATATAAGAACATTCTGAAGCCACGAATGATCGAGGAAAAGATGCTTCTTCTTTTGCGGCAGGGGAAAATATCAAAATGGTTCAGCGGAATTGGCCAAGAAGCGATTTCGGTTGGCGTTGCCTCAGCGCTTGAGAAAGACGAGTACATATTGCCCATGCACCGTAACCTTGGCGTTTTTACCAGCAGAGGGATTCCTTTAAACAGATTATTCTCGCAGTTTCAGGGTAAGCCTGGCGGATTTACTCAGGGCAGAGACCGTTCTTTTCATTTCGGAACACGCGAGTATCACATTGTTGGAATGATCTCGCATCTGGGGCCGCAGATGGGGGTTGCCGATGGAATAGCCCTGGCATGTAAACTCCAGAAGGAAAAGAAGGTTACCGTTGTGTTCAGTGGCGACGGAGGAGCGAGCGAGGGCGACTTTCACGAAAGCATTAACACCGCTGCTGTCTGGAAATTGCCGGTGATATTCATCGTTGAAAACAATGGCTACGGATTGAGTACACCCAGCTGTGAGCAGTTTTGCTGCGATTCGTTTGCCGACAAAGCGGTTGGTTATGGCATTGAAGGCAGAAGTATTGATGGCAACAATGTGCTGAAGGTATACGAAACCATTACAGAGCTCGCTGAAAGCATCCGGCATGATCCGCGACCAGTGCTGCTTGAATGTGTTACATTCAGGATGCGCGGGCATGAGGAGGCCAGCGGCACTAAATACGTGCCGCAGGAACTTTTTGATGTGTGGGGTAAAAAAGATCCTGTATCAAGGTTCGAGGATTTTTTGCTGAATGAGGGGGTTCTTACAGAGACAATGGTCGCTGACATGCGGTCAGATATCAAAAAAGAGATAGAGATTGGGCTGGAGATCGCCTTTTCAGAGCAGGTGCCTGCTCCTATTACAACAAAAGAGTGTGCGGAAATTTTTAAGCCTGCTGAGCTCAAAGTTATCACACCCTCGCCAAAAACCCGCAGTATGCGGTTAATTGATGCCATAAGTGACGGATTAAAGCTGGCGATGGACAAACACAGTAATTTGGTGCTAATGGGACAGGATATCGCAGACTATGGCGGCGTATTTAAGATAACAGAGGGTTTTGTAGAAAAATTCGGGAAAGAGCGTGTGCGCAATACGCCTTTGTGCGAAAGCGCAATACTTGGCGCGGGTTTTGGATTAAGTATCAAAGAGCACAAGGCCATGGTGGAGATGCAGTTTGCTGATTTTGTAAGCGAAGGCATGACCCAGATCGTTAACAACCTTGCCAAGAGCTATTACAGGTGGGGACAAAATGCAGACGTAGTTGTAAGGATGCCGACGGGTGCCGGCGTTGCCGCGGGTCCATTTCACAGCCAAAGTAACGAAGCCTGGTTTTTTAAGACCCCTGGTTTGAAAATTGCCTATCCTGCTTTCCCCTCAGATGCAAAGGGGTTATTACTTACCGCCTTTGAAGACCCGAATCCGGTAATGTTCTTTGAACACAAGGCATTGTACAGGAGTATCAGTGAGGATGTTAGCGAAGATTATTTTACACTTCCTTTCGGCAAAGCAAGACTTGTAAGAGAAGGCAGCGATGTTACCATTGTAACTTACGGACAGGGGGTACACTGGGGAATAGAGGTGCTTGAGCAGCACAGGGACCTGAGTGCCGATCTTCTCGATCTTCGTACACTGGCGCCACTTGATACCGCTGCAATTTTTGAATCAGTAAAAAAAACCGGCAGGGTAATAGTGATGCATGAAGACACGCTCACCGGAGGTATTGCCGGAGAGATTGCCGCCCTTATCTGCGAGAACTGCTTTGAATACCTTGATGCTCCCGTTATGCGCGAAGGCAGTCTTGATACGCCGGTGCCCATGAACGCTGACCTTGAAAAGAATTTCCTGCCAAAGGAGCGTTTCAGAGACAAGCTGATAAAACTGGTTAACTACTGACATAGGCTTTAAGAAAACATTAAAAGACAAAACATTAAAGATGCGCTGGATTGATCTTAGAAGTGATACAGTAACAAAACCCACTCCGGCCATGCTCGGTGCTATGCAGAAAGCGCCACTGGGCGATGATGTGTATGGAGAAGACCCCACAGTGAATGAACTGGAGAGTTACGCATCATCGCTGTTTGGCAAAGAGGCCGCACTATACTGTCCGAGTGGCACAATGACCAATCAGATAGCCATAAAGGTTCATACGCAGCCGGGAGATGAGCTGATCTGCGACGAACATGCGCACATATTTAATTTTGAATCTGGGGGAATTGCTTTTAATTCCGGAGTACAGGCGCGACTTGTAAAAGGAGAAGAAGGCAGACTTACACCGAAGTTAATTGAGCCTGTGATTAATGGGAATTATGACTGGCTTGCGCCAACTACTCTTGTTTGTATTGAAAATACGGTGAACAGGGCCGGCGGAAGTTATTACAACCTGGAGCAGATGAAGGATATCAGTGAGTTCTGCCGGCGGAAGGGATTAAAAGTACATCTTGATGGTGCCAGGATATTCAATGCCATAACTGAGACCGGTGATGACACCCGGGCTATTGGAAGGGAGTTTGATTCTGTTTCAATATGTCTGTCCAAAGGTTTGGGTGCACCTGTTGGCTCATTACTTCTGGGCGACAAAATGTTTATTGCAAAAGCCAGACGATTCAGAAAAATAATGGGTGGAGGTATGAGGCAGGCCGGAGTGCTGGCTGCAGCTGGGTTTTATGCTTTACAGCATAATATTGAGAGACTTTCTGATGATCACCGTAGGGCAAAAGCATTGGGTGTGTTGCTTGGCAAATGCAGTTTTGTAGAAAATGTACTGCCTGTTTACAGTAACATTGTGATATTTAAACTGGATCATACCAAGTTGAGCGGAGAAGACTTTGAGAAAAAGCTGGCTGCATGCAATATTAAAGTAGCGCCTTTTGGCAAACAAACGGTACGGATGGTGACACACCTTGATTTTGATGAACAGATGCTGGCGCAGGTGCAGCAAAGCCTTGAAAAGATTAGTGCTGAGGTGCTGGTGTAATTGTAAAATTATTTGTGCCGGTAGATAATAATATGAGTGACAGAATTCTGAGAACCGACAACACAAGAACTACGATCATTATCCGGCTGGTTGTTGGAGTTGTTTTTTGCCAGAAGGAATAAAAAAAATTGTTTCCTGCCGGCCGTTTATCCGAAGGATTTCGGGACCACTGGAGTATTGGGGAGCCTCGCTGACGAAGCTTCGCATGATGCACTCCGGGCTTTTTCAGCAGACCCTTTTCAACCATCCCCTTCTGAAGTTTTCCGGCTCACTGTTTACCTTATTGGTTTGCGGAGATTTTAATGAGTGGATCCATATTTTTTTGTGAAAGCTGATGTAATATCATTTAATTTTGTTTAATATTGGCCTTAATTATTTAAACAATTATTTGCAGTATTCGATAAAATACCTGGAGGACATTTCCGAGATCAAGGCCCATACTATCCGGATCTGGGAGCAGCGGTATAATCTGTTGACACCGCACCGGACTGCTACAAATATTCGGTTCTATGATGATGAGCAATTACGGAAACTTCTCAACATTACATCTCTTCTGAATGCCGGGTACAAATTGTCGGAGATCGCGGGCATGAGTGATGCAATGATGTATGCTGCGATTCTTATGCATTACGACAGTAAGGGGGGAGGGCTTCAGCATTATTACATCAATGAATTGATGCTGGCCGGACTGGCGTTTGACCGGGCAGCATTTGAGAGTCAGTTCAGCAGCTGCGTACTCAAGCTTGGTTTTATGGCCACTGTAGAGCAGGTGCTGTATCCTGTTCTGAAAAGAGTAGGGGTGTGGTGGCAGTCGGCTGAAATGAATCCCTCACAGGAGCATTTTATCTCTGGCCTTGCCAGGCAGAAACTGTGCAGTGCCGCCGATGGCCTTCCTGTTCCTACAGGAAGCAAAAAAAAATGTCTGCTTTTCCTGCCTGAGAACGAGTATCATGAGATCGGGCTGCTTTATTTCAATTTCTTGTTGTTAAAGGCCGGCATCCCGACCATTTACCTGGGGGCCAATGTGCCTTTTATCAGTTTGCAGCATGCGGTAAAGGAAACCAATCCCACGCATCTTGTCTTTTTCCGCGTAAAGAAGATTCCTGTGAGTCAGGCCAACCGTTATCAGGTCGACCTGCACAAGCACTTTCCCGATAAGCAGGCTATACTTTGCGGTCCTGCCATGATCACCTCAAAAATTAAACTTAAAGAAGCTCAGGTACTGCTTGAGGACCCTCGGGCAGCTAAAGAATACTTCCGGATAAATAAAGCCGGCTGAAGGAACTTTACAACTGATCCGGCCCCAATCTTCTTATTTTAACTGGGAAAGTGAACCAGTCAGGAGTGGCGGGCGGGGATCTTTATGGTTTACAGGATTGTTTAACAATTATGTTATAAGCTTAAACAATTAAACTCTTATATTTGATGCAAAAATGCAAAAGGCTAAAAAGAATATCGCAGTTATTGGTGCCGGTTTTTCCGGTTTGTCGGCTGCCGCGGTACTTGCTGCAGAAGGGCACCAGGTGACGATCTTCGAAAAAAATGCTGAGGTTGGCGGCCGGGCTAGAGCCATGCGCGATGGCGGCTATCTGTTCGACATGGGTCCCAGCTGGTACTGGATGCCAGGGGTGTTTGAAAGTTATTTCGCATTATTCAACAAAAAGCCGGAGGACTACTACAAGCTCAGGCAGCTTGACCCTGGCTTTGTAATT
>JAEZDS010000066.1 GCA_023433205.1 Bacteroidota bacterium | reverse complement strand
CACCAGACAAGCGCTTCATAATAAGGTTAGCCTGCCCGCTTTCCAGCCGCTCATCAAAAATCACCTTGTAGTCTGTAACTTTTTTGTAACTCACTCCCAGTCTCTCCAGTTCCTGTTTTACCTTGCTGATACCTTCATTCCCCACCAAATTACTGATGTGCATAACAAAACTATTTTGAGTGGCTGCCAATGATAAAGGAATAATAAATGTAAGCTATAAGATTGTGCCACGCCCGGTGAATTCAACCAAATTCGACGAAGCAGGACCGGAAACCCTCACAACATTCTAATCTGGCGACCAAATAGAAAAATCAAGGATCACCAATCAGGAAATGTCGCAAACAAGTGTATATTTTTCCCCATTTACAGCTTTAACCGGACTTTAATAGCACTGTCGGTTTTTTAACCAGGAGATGGTAGCACTGAAAGTGGACAGAACAATCCTTAACAGCCGCCGCAATAAAATTCAATTGCAAAAACAAGCAGGGAAACACCAGTAACCAATCTCCGGCGTGGAAGAGGCTGTGGCTGGTTTTTTGCTTAAGAAAGTTCCGCTATTACACACCCAGCAGCGACATCGCGTCCTGCCTTTTTTCCGCTACCCTGAATAAAGTATTGAGCTTGGTGATAAGAATAAGCTCGTTGATTTTTTTATTCATGTTAAAAAGCACAGCTTCGCCACCGGCCACACGGGCTTTGGTGAGCAGCTGAATAAGCGTATTAAGTCCGCTGCTGTTCATATAGATGAGTTTTTCAAGATCAATGGCCCATTTATTGCAGCCATCTCTTGCCAGCTCATCTACTTTTTCGAGCAATGAAAGCGCCTGTCCCTTTTCAATGAGGTTGCCGCTTAAACTGATTACAGCGTAATTATTATCCTTGTTGTCGATTGTAAAATCAAAAACCATAGTTTACTTTTTAAAATGTTGGCAGCTGCCGGTTTCGCTGAGCGAACGGCATTTGGCAAAAAAATTCAGTGAGTGGTGCATTACCCTGAAGTTAAGTACCTCTTCAGCGGTGCGCTGGATCTGCATAATGCGCGGATCGCAGAACTCGAATACCTTTTCACAATCGGTGCAGATGAGATGGTCGTGCTGCCTGTATTTATAGGCCTTCTCAAACTGCGCCATATTTTTACCGAACTGGTGTTTTATAACCAGGCCGGCATCAAGCAATATTTCAATGTTATTATACAAAGTAGCCCGGCTTACCCGGTATTTTTTGTTTTTCATCATAAGGTACAATTGCTCAATGTCAAAATGTCCCTCGTGTGAATATATCTCATTTAAAATAGCAAAACGCTCGGAGGTTTTACGATGTCTGTTAACCTCCAGATAATCAGTAAGTATCTTATTTACGGCCTCCTTCGTTTCCTGGTTCACAGCGATCTTAAAGTTACTATTATTTAAAAGTATGGCAAAATTTATAAAAGGCAAGCGGGTTTGCTTTATTTTTACAGGCTATGCCTTCAGGAATTTGTACGCTTAGTATTATCCCCTGCAGAAAAGAGCCTTCCTCTACAAGCGAGATGGTGACACAGCTGCTTTTCGGAGAAACCTACCAGGTGCTTGAGTCAGCCGACGACTGGCTTAAGATCAGCACTCACCCCGACAAGTACGAATGCTGGATAAATGCACGGCAGCACAGTAAAATATCTGAACAGCAGCTTAAAACCTTAAAGCACAGTGCGGAATGTTATGCTGCAGACCTGGTGCAGCTGGTGCAGAATTCGGTCTCAGATGTCCGTTTTCCGGTGACAATGGGCGCCTCACTTGTTTTTTGCCAGCTTAAAACAGAAGAATTTGCTTTTACATCAGAGGGACAGACCGTGACCCCCGGAAAAACAGAGGTTTCTTCGCTGCTCTCCACCGCATTCCTGTATTTGCATGCTCCATATCTCTGGGGAGGAAAAACGCCCTTTGGTATTGATTGCAGTGGATTTACACAAATGGTTTACCGTTTAAACGGGTACCAGCTGCCGCGTGATGCCTCGCAGCAGGTGGAACATGGCGAACCCCTGAGTTTTGTTGAAGAAGCGCAGGCAGGCGACCTTGCTTTTTTTGATAATGAAGCCGGAAACATTGTTCATGTGGGAATTTTGCTGGATAACCAGCAGATTATTCACGCCAGCGGCAAAGTCCGTATTGATAAATTCGATCACTACGGCATCTTTAGTCCAGAGCTAAGGGGTTATAGCCACCATCTGAGGGTGATAAAACGGCTGTTGTAAAACCACCTACCACGGTCACCAAGCCGCGCGCACTTTGTACTTCGTACTTTCTACTTGTACTTTGCCAACTGCCTAGCGCAAACTGCAAACAACCGACTACAAACTGCTGTCCTGCCCGCGTGGCGTAGCGAAATATCGTATTTTCGATACCCCGCAACCGCCTACGCTGCAAACAAAAAGCGCTTAACCCTGCAATAATTCCTGTACCTTTTGTTGTATTTCAGGACTCGACTGCATCATTGCAGATATCTCCTGAAAACGGTTCACTGTAAGTCCCTGCTCAATGATTTTAGATGTCATTTTTTCCTGAGCCTGGGTTTGAATCTGTCCCAGTGTCTCGCTCGCAGCCTGAAATTTTTTCATTTCGGCTGCTTCAATCTCAGCCTGTTTGGCCGGATCCTGCTGCGCCTGCTGCAGCTCATTGAACCTCTGCACGTCTAGTCCTTCTTTTTCAACGGCAGTCACCATTTTTTGCTGTGCCTTTTGCTGTACCATTTGAACTTCCTGAAAAGCTGAAGCGAATTTTTTTATCTCCTGATCGCTGACCTGTTGTTGTTCCTGCGACTGTTGTTGCGGCTGTTGCGGTTGTGCTTGTTGCGCTGAAACACTGATTCCTGCCAGAAAAACAATGCCCATGATAGTGTTTGCAATCATCTTCATTTTTGTCATGTTATTTGGTTTTAGGTTATTATTGATTTATGATCAGGTGTTTGAAAACTCTTTAAATTTTATTTCTGCCTGGCCAGGGCAATTAATAAATAGCGGATCCACAATTACACAATGGCAACTTTGATTGTCCGGAATTTTTGTGCCCGCAGGCAAGGCATTCTATCAGGCGGAAATGTCTAAAAATTAACCAGCCTGAATTGGTGAAATATAACGCCCTTCAGTGTTCTGACAAACCTAAAACAATAATATGGAAAACACAAAAATTTGAGTGGTAACAGTGAAGCAAAGCGCTTATTCAACATTTTTTAACTGCTTCTAGAAAGCACTACAATGGCAGCTGCAAACTGCCTGCCACTCAGTGATCCTCTGGCCCCCGTGGTTAATCTGTCGACTGCTTGCGATAGGCAGGCTTCGCTACTCGCTATGCTGCTGCCGACTGCAAACTGCCCACTGCTACAAATGTATTACCTCCCCATACGCCGCTGCAGCAGCCTCCATTATGGCCTCGCTCATTGTTGGGTGCGGATGTACGGTTTTAATGATCTCATGGCCTGTTGTTTCGAGTTTCCTGATAGCAACACATTCAGCGATCATCTCTGTTACATTGGCTCCTATCATGTGAGCGCCAAGTAACTCGCCGTATTTGGCATCAAAAATAAGTTTTACAAATCCATCAGCCGCACCGGCGGCCTTTGCTTTACCCGAAGCGGTAAATGGAAACTTGCCTACTTTCAACTGAAAGCCTGCTTCTTTAGCTTTTTTCTCGGTGTACCCAACACTCGCAATCTCGGGCTGGCAATAAGTACAGCCGGGAATATTGTTGTAGTCAAGCGGCTCAACTTTCATGCCCTTGATCTTCTCAACACAGATAATGCCTTCTGCACTTGCAACGTGAGCCAGCGCCTGTCCGCCCACACAGTCGCCTATTGCATAATAACCCGCTACATTGGTGGCATAAAATTTATCGGTAATGATCTTGCCTTTATCTGTCTTTATTCCGCATTCTTCAAGACCTATACCCTGAATGTTTGCTTCAATTCCCACCGCTGATAATACCACATCGGCCTCAATGGTTTTGTTGCCGGTTTTTGTTTTGATGTTCACTTTGCAACCGCTGCCTTTGGTCTCAACACTTTCAACCGAAGACTCCACCATAAATTCGATCCCCGCCTTTTTAAAGGATTTTTCGAGGGTCTTGCTTACTTCTTCATCTTCCACAGGCACCAGGTTTGGTAAAAACTCTACCACCGTAACTTTAGTTCCCATGGTTGCATAAAAATAAGCGAACTCAACACCTATTGCCCCGCTGCCAACAACCACCATTGTTTTAGGCTGCGAAGAAAGATTCATTGCTTCGCGGTAACCAATTATTTTTTTTCCGTCCTGAGGAAGATTTGGCAGCTGACGCGACCGTGCCCCTGTGGCAATAATAATATGAGAGGCAGCGTAGGTATTGTTTTTTCCGTCTGAGCCCTTCACATCCACTTTTTTTCCGGGTTTCAGTGTAGCGGTGCCATTGATCACCTCTATCTTATTTTTTTTCATCAGGAACTGTATGCCTTTGCTCATGCCATCGGCCACTCCCCTGCTCCTTTTAATTACTGCAGAAAAATCGGCTTTGATATTGTCGGCCTTTATACCATAATCGCCGGCGTGATTGAGGTATTCAAACACCTGGGCACTTTTAAGCAGTGCTTTGGTTGGAATACATCCCCAGTTAAGACAAATGCCTCCAAGATTTTCTTTTTCTACAATCGCTGTTTTAAAACCGAGCTGCGACGCTCTGATGGCAGCCACATATCCACCGGGGCCGCTTCCTATCACTATTACATCAAAATTCATTTCTTCTTAATTAGTGCGCTAAATTAACATTTACTTTCCAGAAGGTGCAGCATCATTGATCCATATCCTCAGTATCCTTCAGTTCAACCTCCTGTACTTCGTAACCAAGTCCTTTAAGTTTGTTCAGGGTTGAAGCCTTATCTGCCACCACAACCACAAACATTTTTTCATAAGGCAGGAATCTTTTTGCAAGCTCGTTGATCTCTTCAGGTTTAATGGTGTTTAAGATGCTTGTCTGTTGCGCTACATAATCCCTGGGCAGGTCATATTCCAATACACGCTTTACAAAATATAGTTTTTGAAGCGGCGACTCGTACTTAAGCGCATCACTTTGCTGCATGGCGTTTCGCGTAAATTCAAGCTCACCGGGAGTTATGCCCTCTGAAGCATATTTTTTCAGTTCACTGAAAATCTCGGTCAGCGCGCTGTCGGTAGCGTTGGCTTTAAATCCTCCTCCAATGGTATATGGCCCTTCAAACCTGGTTCCGCTGAACCAGCCACGCGCCCCGTAAGTCCAGCCTTTTACCTCGCGAAGCAAATAGTTAACGCGGCTGTTAAAGGCACCCGCGAAACTGAAATTCATAATATGGCTTTTGTAATATTCGCCTGTAGCGTCAAATGGCATGGCCAGATAGCCAACCCTTATCTCGCTTTGGGCTGCGCCTTTTTTGTCAACAAAATAGATCTTCGTTTTTGTGGGATCCGTTGCCGGACTGGCCGCTGCCTCAGGAGCCTGACCTTTTTCCAGTTTTTCGAGAAATCCAAGTTCTTTTATGATCAACTCTTTTGTAATGTCGCCGCTTACCACCACAGAGGCGTTGTTCCGCAGCAAGCTCTTCCTGTAGTAATCTTTGGCATCGGTAATCTGCAGAGCCTCTACTGTGGCCCTGCTGCCTGAAGCTACCTTCCCCATCACATGATTCTCTCCATAAAGAAGTTCCCGGTAAGCCATTTCAGCCATTGATCCGGCGTTGGTGAACATCTGACTGATCTCATCAAGCTGCTTTTTCTTTTCCAGCACAAATTCGGCACTGTCGAACTTGGGTTCAAAAAGCATCTCCTGCACTATACGCAAAGTTGGGCTCACATTTTTGCTGAGCGTACGTATGCTAATATTAAAATCCTCATCACCTGAGTAAATATTCACCGAGGAACCAAGGCGATCGAGCTTGTTCTCTAATTCTTCAGCTGATGTTCGTAAAGAACTTTGCCCAAGCATGGCGGCGGTGAGCTTTGAAAGGCCCGATTTATCAGCAGGCTCATAGCGGTGTCCGGCCTTAAACGAAATAAGTATGTTCACTGTTGGCATCTCCTTTTCGGTGATCCCTATCAGGGGTACTTCCTTCACCGTGCTTCGGTAAAAATCAGGAACAGGCACAGGAGCGGCAACAGCCGACGCCGGCATCTTTGCACGGTCAAAATCGTCTTTGGGTTCGGTATAGCTTAATCCCTTGTATTCGGCACTTTCAGTTTCAACCTTTCTCTCGTACATTTTCCAGTTATCATCAGCGGCTTTCAGGTCACTTTTCCCCTTAGGCACACAACTTAATATAACAGCGGGTTTGTCTTTAATATAGGTGCGATAAGCGTTCATTACATCTTCTTTTGTAATGCTCATGTACATATCAATTTCTTTGGGCAGATAGTTGGCGTTGTCATCCAGTGTAATATAGCTTGCAAGCCTTGAACCTTTGCCCTGAACGGTACTTAGCTGGTTGTAAAGATTGCTCTGATATTGCGCCTTGAACTTTGCCAGGTCATCATCGGTAACACCTTTTTTTTCCCATTCCCTTAGAACCTCCCGCACCTGTTTCTCAGTTTCTGAAAGAGCGGTGCCCGGGTTGGCCATGATCACAAAGTGGAACTGACCGGCCAGTTCGCGTGAATATTGAAATACCTGCGCCCGAACCGCTTTTTTACTTTCAATAAATGCCTTGTAAAAAGGTGAGCCCTGGCTGCCGGCAAGGATCTGGGCCAGAACATCGAGAGAGGCATCGTCTCTTGTATGAAGAGGCGAGGTGGCAAATGCCATGTTCAGCATGGGAAAACGCACCTGGTCTTCATACGAAATATACCGGTTGCCTTCAAGTTTTACCTGCTTCACCTCCTGAGGTTTTACCTCCGGACCTTTGCCAATACTTCCGAAATACTTCTGAGCAAGTTTTAATACTTCCTCTGTTTTAACATCACCTGCCACTGTAAGCACGGCGTTGTTGGGGCCATACCAGCGCATATAAAAACGTTTGAGGTCGTTTACATCTACTCTATCAAGATCTTCTATGTATCCAATTGTACTCCAGCTGTAAGGATGCCCCTGAGGATAAAGCCCCTCACCTATTTTTTCGAACACCAGGCCATATGGAGCATTGTCGTACCGTTGCCCTCTTTCGTTCTTTACTGTAGCGCGCTGCACCTCAAATTTTTTCTGCGTCACCGAATCCAGCAGAAAACCCATGCGATCTGATTCAAGCCACAGCATTTTTTCAAGCTGATTGGCCGGCACGGTCTCAAAATAGTTAGTACGGTCGGTATTGGTTGTGCCATTTAGGGTGCCTCCAGCTTCGGTAATTATTTTGAAATGCTGCTCATCAGCCACATTTTTCGATCCCTGAAACATCATGTGTTCAAAAAAGTGTGCGAAACCACTTCTGCCCTGCTGCTCGCGTGAGCTGCCAACATGATAGGTTACATCAACATATACAATGGGATCGCTGTGATCTTCATGGACAAGTATGGTGAGTCCGTTCTGCATTCTGTACTTTTTGTATGGTATCAGAACCTGGCCTTCTTTCGCTTTT
>JAEZDS010000023.1 GCA_023433205.1 Bacteroidota bacterium | reverse complement strand
GAGAGCGATCTTTCCCGGTTCATCTAGTTTTGAAATACATTGAACTTCTTCAAGGTATTCGTTCTGTAAAAACCTCCACTCAATATTGTTTGTGAGGAGATCTGCAGCAGAGCTCACCGAAAGTGTATAAGTGTGTCCGGGGAGCAGCTGATCCGGGACTGATAAATGCAGAACTGGGGGGGCTACCTGCACTTCGCCCGTCCATACTTCCTTAAGTGCGAAATAACCTGCTTTGGGCCGCCCCCTGTAATCTGTTAATCCAAACCAGGTGAAGGTGCCTTCCATACGGTCGTGCCAGCAGTAGGCAAAACCACCGATATTATAGCCTCTGTAACCTTGCACATATTTGCTCCACTGATATTTATACCATTCGGCTTTTTCGTTGTCACTCTGTTCTATCAGTGAACCATTTAGCTCGTTGTTGTATTTGGGGTCCCAGTACCCTTGCGGACCAAATTCTGAAACAAGGTAGGGCCGAAGCGAATCAAACTGCCAGGCAACGTGATTTAGGGTAGAGATCTGTTCTTTGTAATATGAATTGATGCCAATAACATCAATTGACGGCGCTCCGTCTCTGAATGCCACAAGTTCCCCCGGCATCTGGTACTCTTCATGTTCAATGCAGGTAAATACCGGCCTGGTTGGATCAAGTTCGTGGATACGCTGAGCAAGGTGTTCGATCATCTGTATGTACGCCTTTCTGACCACGCTGAGATATGGTTTGGCAAAACGATGTTTTAAGAGCCCCCACGACTCATTGCCCAGCGACCAGGCAATGACAGAGGAATGATTGCGGTATTCAAGCACTTTTTCCTCCACCCCGGCCATGTAGTCCTGCACTTTTTCCTGGTCGGCAAAAAAATCGGTGTTAGGATCAAACCAAAAGCCATAGAGCACATCAAGGTTAAATTCTGAAGCAATGTTCAGTACGTTACGGTCGTAAACGCCCATCCCATAACGGCGGATTGTATTTGCGCCCATGGCTTTTATTTTTATAAAGTCGTACTCTACCTGTCGGCGGCTTAATGGCATGTTGCCATCGCGCCAGTCGTGAGCGGTGTTGTACGCTACACCTTTAATATATACCGGTTCATTATTCACACGCAATTCATAGTTCCCTGGTGTGCCTTTTACAAATCCTGACTTATAGCTGTGGTCCGGTTTTGCAAAATCAGGTAACCTGCAAAATGTTTGCGGCATTAGATCAGTTCTGGCCAGTGTTTTTTCAATTTTCTGTATTGTGGTGGTGCCGGCATGATCAAAATGGTAAACAGTTCTTTCAGCTTTATCTTTATTTATTACTGTAACTTCACCTGTAAACAATAATGTTGCTTTTACTTCCCTGTACTTTTCTGTTATGTCGGTAAAAGCCTGTTGCAGCCATTCCTCCTGGGCGGGACCTTTTACGGTTCCTAGACTGTTGATCATGACTGGTTTTTTAAGATTCCCATAAGCGCCTCTGTATGGTTCATATATCGAACTGAAGGAAGACCAGTTGGCCTGGCTTGTGTTTGAGGCAAAGTTTAAACAGCTTATTCCAAGCCAGTCAACAAATTTTTCGCCGGGATAAAAGTCTGATGAATTTGATGTTTGGGGACACCATACCCAGGTTAAGTTCGAGATTCCCTGATTATTAAAAAAAGTGTAAAGGTGCTGCCAGCTGCTGATGAAGTCAGAGGAGCTAAGATCCTTTGATTCAGACACAAAGGAGATAAATAGCGGCTGCTCGTACTTCCTGAAGAAGTTGGCACAGTTCTCAAGATATTCATTGAATGTGCCTCTTTCCAGTTCGTTGCTCAGGCTATCAGATGCATGTGATGCAGGTGTGAAGTTCCATTTCAGATAGGGAATTCCCCCTCTGTTTTTAATACTTTGAAATAGAGTATGGTTGGCCAAACCAACGCTATCAGCAAAAGGTTCTTCGATCAAATATAAATTCTGATGAAGTGATGCGCTTTGCGGCGATAACGCAGAGCTGTTTCGGGTAAAACCAGGAAAGGAGCCATAATAGAAACCGCCGAGCTTTTTCTCATTCCGCAGTTCTTCATTTGCCGAATCCAGGCCACTGTAACTGGCGAAAAGCAGAGACACTGCCAGCAGGAGCATTAAGGGACCATTTTTAAGCAAATGATACACCACTTGCTGCGATCTAATGCCGGCCGATCCACAACCGCGGATCACTGAATGTAGAACAGGTACTTTTTTGCATGCCAGCGAAAGTTTGTTGAGCAATTTCTGCTGGCTCATTAATATTGTTAAACCCAGCATGCCTGCACTCATCAGTGAATAGCCCGCCATTGCTATGCTGTAAGGGGTCCAGTCTATTGAAAGGCCATAGTACACCAGAACAGCAGCAACCACCAGGGTAAGAAAGTTTGGCACACTTAGCCGAATGTAGTTTTGATGTTCATCTTCTTTTGGAGTGGGGATGTAGGGCACTTTTATTTTGAAGATAGTGTACACAAAACCAATAAGAAATATCCACCAAGTGGCCAGTCGCAGGATGCCTCCGGCAAAATGAAATCCGTGTTCATGTTTTTCCAGTAACCATCGCTGGGCATAAAGTCGCACAATCATTGAAAGTCCGCAGAGAGGCAGAAAATAAAGTGCGAACAGCGAAAGGTCAACCTCCCAGGGTACCCTGGCAAGGCCAAGCGCCAGTAACGGCACTACCAGATCAATAAGATTGATAAGCCCGAAAAGAAAATAAAGGGGAATTGTAAAATAGTGGAGTTTCTGCCGCCATGTGAAGTTGTTTTTTAGTTTTGGGTAGGTCCTGAATAATAGCTCAAAGGTGCCTCTTGACCATTTTAGCTGCTGTTTATAGTACGCTGAAAGGGTGGCCGGAACCAGTCCTCTTGTTAGTATTTCTGGTACATAAACCGATTTCCAGCCTTTTGCATGCAGCTGCATGGCGGTGTGCATGTCTTCCGATAAACCGGCAGCGTGACCTCCGATTGAATCTAAGGCTTTTCTTCTGAATGTACAGTTTGCTCCAATGGCCTGAACGGTGCCATAGGTATTCATACACATCATAATGGGCCCGTAAAAATGATATGTTTGTTCCGCCGCGCCTCTTGCCACAAAACTTTCGCTCTGATTGCCATAGGCTTGAACGCACTGTACAAAACCGATCTGCTCATCTTCAAAAAATGGTAAAACCCTGTCTAGAAATTCTGGAATGGGTACGTGGTCGGGGTCAAGAACTACGCAAATCTCTCCGGTTGCCTGTTTAAGTGCGTTGTTTATGTTACCGGCCTTCGCATCTTTTTTAATTTGCCTGGTTACATGCACAACCCCGAGGTCGCCGCATATTTTTTTTAAATAGGGATCATCGCCTTCATCGCAGAGATAATTGGTATGGGGATACCGGATATTTACCATAGCTTCCAGGGTACGAACGATCATCTCGCGGGGTTCACCGGGACAGGCAGTGGTTAATACATCCACAGTGTACTGTCGGGTAACGGCTGGCTTTTCCGGGCGGGAGGGACTCCAGTAGTGATACCACTCATGAGCCATCTTCACCAGTTTAAAAAGCAACGCAAAAGTGAGCAACCAGAAAACAGGCCCATATCCGATATGTTCCGGATCGGCAAACCACCAGATAAACCACATCATTGACAGGGCACCGGTAAGGATCAGGCATCTTATGGTAATAAGCTCAGTTCTGCGGGGAGCTTTTACACCGATCACTTCATTTTTTTGTAGAGTTTTGTTCATTCCATCCGGTACTTCCTTATTACACAATTTCCTCCATCAACAGCTACTGAATGGGCGGTACTTTTTAAAATTAGGTACAATCAGCCTTTCGGGGCATGAAAGTTCGATGAAGATTGGTATTTGCGGGTTTAGCACCTTTTTTTATCCGGCACGCGCAGGGTCTTCAGAGAAATATCATTGCAGAAAACCATTTCAGCGATTTGTTTCCCGCTTTCGGCGTCAGAGCCTTCATTTTCTTCTTCGCTTCTGTTTTTTTCAGTTACATTTGATTAGATGCATAGTATGGAGACGGACATTATCAAAAGAAATAAGGTTAGAATTAGCGGAAGTGGCACTCAACCCATGTTGTTTGCTCACGGTTTTGGATGCGATCAGAACATGTGGCGTTTTGTGGCGCCGGCCTTTGAGGACAGATATCGTGTGATCTTGTTTGATTATGTGGGCAGCGGCAAATCTGATCTGAGATCCTACAATAAGGAGCGATACAGCACACTCAACGGGTATGCGCTCGATATTCTGGAGATTTGCGCCGCGCTTGACCTGAAAGAGGTAGTACTTGTTGCGCACTCTGTAAGTTCAATGATCGCTGTACTGGCTGCAATTGAAAAACCAAAAATATTCAGCAGACTTGTACTGGTTGGTCCTTCGCCCTGTTATGTGAACGATCCGCCCTATATCGGAGGTTTTGAAAAAAGTGATCTGGAGGGGCTGCTTGATACCATGGAGAAGAACTTTATAGGCTGGGCCAGGTTTCTGGCACCGGTTATTGCCAAGAACCCTGACAGACCTGAGCTGTCACAGGAGCTGGAAGAAAGTTTTTGTTCCACAGATCCTCAGATTGCGAGACAATTCGCCGAAGTGACATTTTTTTCAGATAACCGAAAAGACCTGTCCAAAGTAAAGGTCCCCAGTTTGATCATGCAGTGTTCCGACGATTCCATTGCGCCTGATGCGGTGGGGGAGTACCTTCAAAAACACCTGGCAAAATCAGATTTTGTAAAATTGCGGGCCACAGGACATTGTCCGCACATGAGTCATCCCGAAGAAACAATTGAACAGATCAGAAAATATCTCGAAAAATAGGTGATTGGCAGAACGTTCACATATCAGCGAAGTGAAAGTGAATGAACTGTTAAATCACCTGCCCTGTTATGCGCTTGCATTTAAGGGCGGCGGCAGAATTGAAATGGTTAACGCTGAGCTGTTAAAGGATCTTGGTTATTCTGAAGAGGAGGTAGTTGGAAAGAAAAAATTCGCGGATCTGCTTACAGTGGGGAGCAAGATCTTTTTTGATACCCATTTTTTTCCGATGATCAAGCTGCATGGACGGATCAATGAGATCTTCCTGTCATTCCGTTCTGCTTCGGGAGACGATATTCCGGTTTTGCTGAACGTTGCTCTGGTGCCTGATGGCGGATCAGAAATAATTCATTGTGGGGGAATACAGATCACCCAAAGAAACCGCTATGAAAAAGAGATTCTTGCGGCGAAAAAGATCGCTGAAGAAGCGCTTCTGGAAAATGAGGCACTTACTCATTACAAGCAGCAGCTTGAAGATCATCAGCAGCAGCTTGAAGCTAAACTTCAGGAGCTTTCCCGTAAGAACAGAGAGCATTTGCAGATAAATATGATCATGTCGCACGATCTGCAGGAACCCCTCAGAAAGGTGAGTTTGTTTAGTAATAAACTATTACTTGAAGGAAAAACAAGTATAGAACAATCGTTGTTAAAGTACCTGGGTAAGATACAGAAGGCGTGCAACAGAATGCGCGAGCTGGTCACAAATCTTCAGAAATTTCTTTCACTCAGTGAACGAAAACCTGAATATTCGAAAGTTGATATAGCGAAAGCCATAAAGGAGGCTGCCCGAAAGCTGCATATAGCGGAGAATGATCCCGAACTTACTTTTGTGATGGAGAAAATGCCAGCTGTAAGAGCTGATGAGGAACTGCTGACAGAGATGTTCGCTCAGCTATTGAGTAATTCAATTCGTTACTCAGATCCGGTCAAAGAGAGGTTGGTGGTAAGTGTTTCTACCGACACGGTTGAGCAAAATATTTACGTTGAACTTGAACATAAGTATAAATTTGAGTACTTCACCCGCATAACATACAGCGACAATGGCATTGGGTTTAACAACAGGTTTGCGGAGGAGGTTTTTGTTCTTTTCAGGAAGGCGCACGACCGGGAGGAGGGGCTGGGGCTTGGTTTGTCTTTTTGTAAAAAGATATCCGAACTGCATGGAGGCAACATTTCCGTAAACTCAGCCGAAGGGGAGGGCACCACCTTTACTATACTTTTACCGGCAAAGGCCGCCAGGGAAAACAAAGTGTAAAGGATCTTTTTATAAACGCTTTTATTTGCCGAAATTCGTGGCTGAACTTCAATGTGCCTGCGTTTAAACGCTCAACAATATTTCCAGTGATGGCACTGTACTCTTCCACAGAATAGGGTTTGATAAAATAATCTGCAGCACCCAGTTCTCTTGCCCTTGTTTTATCTGCCTCGCTGCCTGATGTTGAAAGCACCACAATCGCAATGTCTTTGGTTTTACTTGCGGATTTGATCTCGGCAATAACATCAAAACCTGACACCAGAGGCATTCTAATATCTGTAATGATAAGGCCCGGCAATTGCTGAGCGGTTTGAACAAAACGCAGAAACTCAGTGCCGTTCCTGAAGGTTTGGATCATCATCTGAGGTGAACTGTTGTTCAGCGCCATGGTAATAAAATCCCTGTCATCTTCATCGTCCTCAACTATTGCTACGTACCGATTTTCAGTCATGATCATATAAAAAAAGTGCTCGCAGAATGCACAAATTTACAAAGTTTTGCTTCCAAATATTGTTTGGAATTGCCTTTTTTGCAGGCACTGTAAAAGCATAACTATGCTTTTTCCGGGGCTGAATTTTCAGCGCTTAAGTTGCAGGATAATTTTACGCTTTTGCACAAGGCTGTTTGTGGGTAATATATTCCACATTTAAAATTTCTCAGTGCAGAAGGCGCCTTCGAGCATTGCAGGTAAGGTTTGTTCCATGAGGGATCAGCAGGTTTCTTTGTGTTTTTTTTAGCTTTTTTTTTCACTGAGCTACTTTTTCACTCCTATTTTGCGCGTTCTTCTCAATGCTGAAGCTGCTAAACAGTTTTGATGATCTGGCATAAATAATGCTTTAGGCACAGGGCATGGAGGAAATTCAAAAACGATGGAGTTAAAATCAATTCTTAGACTGGTTAATGAGATCGCTTCCTCAACAGTAGCAGCTGAGGCCGATAAGTCGGATGAAAATTCTGCCTGGGTATCAGAAAGTATAGCCGCAATAAAAAAGGCCGGCTTAATGGGTCTGGTTGTGCCCAAAGCCGATGGAGGTCTGGGAATGGGCCTTTACGGGCTCACCAAAGTGTGCGAAACACTAGGGGCCTCGTATGCTTCTGCGGGCTTATGTTTCGGAATGCATTGTGTTGGATCTGCAGTAATTGCTGCTAAAGCCACAAGCTGGCAGAAGAAAAATTATCTTGAGCCAATAGTGGCTGGAGAACACGTTACAACTCTGGCTGTAAGTGAGCCGGGCACCGGCGCTCATTTTTATTTTCCTCAAACTGAAATTCAGGAGAAGGACGGGGGGTTTTTGGTAAATGGAGCCAAAACCTTTGTCACAAATGGAGGACACGCCGATTCTTACGTGATCTCTACGGTGGCGCTTGACCGTAATGCCTCAGCGGAACAATTTTCATGCGCGGTTCTGGATGAGGGTACTGCGGGAATTAGCTGGGGCGCAAGCTGGGAAGGAATTGGGATGCGCGGCAACTCTTCGCGATCTATGAAAATGGAAAACGTAAGGTTAAAGAGCGAACACATACTTGGCGAGAGTGGTGATCAGCTGTGGTATGTTTTTAATGTAATAGCTCCTTATTTTTTAACAGCAATGGCAGGCACCTATCTGGGTGTGGCCGGTGCAGCCTTTCATGAAGCAAAGGAATCTATTTACAGGAGAACCTATTCACACAGCGGATCAAAACTTTCCCAGGTATCAGTGGTGCAACACAGGCTGGGTGAATTGTATGAAAAATGGCAATCAGCTAAAGCGCTTATATATCATGCCGCACAGGAGGGCGATAAAGGAAGCGCCGAAGCGCTCACGCTTATCCTGTCATCAAAGACTGCGGCAGCACGTGTGGCTGTTGATCTGGCCAACGAGGCAATGACCCTGGCGGGAGGGATTGGCTACCGCAGCAACTCAAAGCTTGCAAGAATTCTGCGCGATGCGCGGGCCGCACATGTGATGTCGCCCACTACCGATCTGCTCTACACCTGGATTGGCCGGGCTCTTCTTGATCAACCTTTATTGTCAGATTAATATGTCCCTTATTCTGCATACAGGTTTTGATGACTCAATAAAAGAAATTAAAGAACGATTTCTGAATGATGAGTTCAGAAAACTCGATGCGAAACTAATCAGCAAAGGACAGTTCCCTCAGGCCGATCTTTTCCTGATTGGCCCTCGTGCCAAAGAACCGATTCGGATAGTACAAACAGTTTCAAAGGAAGATAGTCTTATCTCTACGGTGATATTGCCGGACGAGGAGAATTTTCAGCATATTAAACAATCCTTGCTTTTTAGTCCTTTTGTGGGAAAGGCGGCCATGTGTCTGCCTTTTAATGAGCGCACTTATATTGAACTGGAAAACGCACTACAACAAACAAGGCAGCGCAGGAAATTTTCCACCATCACAACCCGATTTCCCGATCAAAAGAGGAGATCGGCCCATGAGGTAAAACTTGAACACCTGGGAAACTTTTTGGATCAGGCTCCGATCGGAGCGGTGCTTTTAAATAACGAAGAGGAGATTGTGGGTTTAAATGTGTTCGCCCGGCAGTTATTCAGGCTCCAGCCTTTTCAGAGCGTAGAGGCTTTAACAGACCTTTTTTCAGTTGATGCAGTGCAGCATATCCGAACCCAGCTTGCTGATTCAAACCTCAAAAGTATAGAAGTGAATTCAGTCGGGGCGTTCTATGAAATTACGTTTGCTGAAATTAAAAGCGAAAGTGGGGAAGACCTCGACATACTGCTTATTACCGATATTACTGAACAGAAACTGGAGAATGAGAGGATAAGAGATGTGCTTGATTCACTGCCGCAAATGGCCTGGAGCACAAATTCCGCAGGGGAACTGACTTACTTAACAGAAGGCTGGTTCCGTTTTACAGGCCAAAGTTTTGCAAAAGCCATGGGCAACGGATGGAAAGAAGCATTACATCCCGACGACAGGGCTGAATTTGTGGCCAATTGGGAAAAGAGTGTAGCAGAGGGGAAACCCTTTGAAGCCGAAGCACGGTACCGCCGGCACGACAATGTTTATCGCTACCATCTGGTGCGGGGAATTTCCATAAAAGGCAATCTGGGTAAGATCATGTACTGGCTTGGTACCTGTACCGATATTGATGATCAGAAAACTACTGAAAATCAGCTAAGTGCTATGGTTGAGCAGCGCACCCGCGAGCTAATGGAAGTAAATGCACTCTTAAAACGTTCAAACCACGACCTGGAAGAATTTGCCTACGTGGCCTCACACGACCTTAAGGAGCCACTTCGAAAGATAAGGATGTATATCGACAGGGCAGCAAGCAGTAAAACAAATCAGGCAAAAGAAGGTTACCTTGAGAAAGTTGACCAGGCAGCCACCCGAATGCTGGACCTGATTCAAGGTATAATGGCATACAGTCAGCTATCGGGCAACAAAAAATTTGAGGATGTTGAGCTGAACGCGCTGCTGGGTGAAATTCTTGAGGACATAGATAACGCAATAAAGGAAAAAGGTGCCCGTGTTGTTGTTGGCGAACTGGGACATGTGCGCGGGATCCGTGTTCAGATAGCACAGCTGATCAGCAATCTGATCCTAAATTCCCTAAAATACTCAAAGGCGGTTCCGCTTGTTGAAATCTCTTCTGAAATCGTAGAAGGGTCAGATATGAATTTCGGACAGGCTGATAAAAAAGGGCGCTATTTGGCGTTAAAAGTAAAAGACAACGGGATTGGCTTTGAAAAAAAATATGCAGACGAGATCTTTGTAATGTTCAAGCGGCTTCATGGCAGGCAGGAGTATAGTGGTGCAGGGATCGGACTTGCTCTTGTAAAGAAGATTGTTGAGAATCACAGAGGTTTTATAGAGGTGGAAGGAGAACCTGATAAAGGAGCAACTTTCAGGATATTCTTCCCGGTGGTTTAAATATTTGGTCACTGCAGCACTTTCATCGGTTCCTGCCGATTTGTTCGCCCTCTTTAACGAAAAATCAGGGTTTACACGGATGTTTTGCGTACTTTGGCTCTCAGGTGAACGCTGCATTTCATATTCTGGTAGCTGATGATGATGAGGACGACCGATTGATCATTAGCGAGGCACTGAGGGGTTTCTCGCCCGGTATACAGATCAGTGAGGTTAATAACGGTCAGCAGCTTGTTGATCTGCTGAAAGAGCAGAGAACTTCCAATATCCGTTCACACGCCATCATCCTCGATATCAATATGCCGTACATGGATGGCGCCGAAGCCCTGCAGAAATTGCATGAAGATGATCTGCTTCAGGGTACGCCTGTATATATCTTATCTACTATGCGAAATAAGAAGCGGGTAGAGGAGGCAATAGCGCTTGGTGCCGTATCTGCTTTTACCAAACCCAGTACCATGGAGCAATTCCAGGAGATCATCAATGAAATACTGAATAATTCTTTTTTCGCTGACTAGAAGTCACTTTTTTTATTTTGTGGTTTGGTTGGTTTAGTTGGATCAGGAGAGATCCTGGTGGGATCGTTTTTGTTCGGATCGGGAATTCTGGTTGGATCATTACGTTCAGGCACTCTTGAAGGATCTGGGTGGGGATCTGGTTTAGTGGGAACGTTTTTATCTGGCTCGTTTGGTAGTGGTCTTTCCTGCATTTTCATATTATGTAACTGAAAATTTGGTGCCAGAGTTTGGGCCCGCTAAGAAACGAAACCGGAAAGTGAAAAAATAAGAAAGCCATACTGTCAAATAAACTGTATGGCTTCTGCTTCTGTGCGGACTGGACGGGACTCGAACCCGCGACCTCCGCCGTGACAG
>JAEZDS010000018.1 GCA_023433205.1 Bacteroidota bacterium | reverse complement strand
GCTTAATGTCGGCTTCTTTTGTGCAGGCAGCGAATATGACCAAAGCCAATAAAAATATAGTATAGTTTTTCATCTTTAAAATTTCCAGCTCCAGCTAAAACTTGGTAAAATAGGGAAAAGCGATACCTGCATCAGGTCCTGTTCGCCGTTGGCACCGTTCCTTACGTAATAAAAGAAAGGATTTTGCCTGTTGTACACATTGTAAAAACTTAATTCAAATGTTCTTACCGCGCGTTTCAGTTGTTTGCGGAATTGAATGCCGATATCCATGCGGTGATAAGGACTCATGCGGTAGGCGTTTCGCTGCTGACCATAATCCTGCACCTGGAAAGCCGCAACCTGGTTAAGTGGACGCGAATCGCCGGTTGGCATTCCGTAAGTATTTCCAACATAGGAATTGAGCGGCAGCGTAATTGCATTGCCTGTTCCGTAAACCCATGTTCCTGAGAGTGTGATACGGTCGTTTATGTGGTAAACAGCTACTGCCGAAACATCATGCCGCCTGTCGTATCGTGCAAAAAACTTCTTTCCGAAATTGAGCTCATCAAACTGCAGTTCTGTCCACGAAAGCGTGTAGCCCAGCCAGCCCGTGATCTTACCTGCGTTTTTTCTCAAAAGAAATTCGCCGCCGTAACTCCAGCCTTTGCCTGAGGTAATGTTTTCTTCCCAGCTGATGGGTTCATTGTTAGTTTCCACCTCAAAAAAACTTGCGCCCTCTTTATAACCAAGCACGTTATTCATGGTTTTGTAATATCCCTCCAGCGACAGGTCAAAATCACTTCCCGCGAAATCTTTAGCTATGCCGCCGGCCACCTGTTCTGACTGCATAAAAGGAGCGCGTTTGGTGGCGGGCACCCAAAGGTCGGTTGGCAAACCAATGCCGGTATTTGATAAAAGGTGCATGTACTGATTCATGCGCGCATAGCTGGCTTTCAGCGAGAGGTCTTTTGCAATCATATAACGGGCCGTAAGCCGGGGCTCGGGGTTCACATAAACCTCCTTCTTCAGAATAAAATTCGATAGCCTGAAACCCGCGTTAATCCGCCATTTACTGGTTATACGCCAGTCGTCTTCAATAAAGATGGCATTTTCAAATGACTCAAATAACAGTGATTCATTGAAGTCATCAGGAAGGAAAGAACTTTTGATTACTGTGGCCCCAGGAGAAAAACGGTGATAAATACCATGTACACCAAATTTAATGTAGTGGCTTGGATCGGGAAGGTAGTCAAAAGTGATCTTGGCGGCGTAATCCTTAATACCAGAGGTATAAAGTAAACTGAAGGTTGCCAGTTTGTCGGAAAATTCATTTTCAATACGGAGTTTGTAATCAGTAAAAATGAGGGAGGTGTTAGCAAAAAGTCTGCTGCTGAAAAGATGGTTCCAGCGGGCGGTGGCAGTGGCGTTTCCCCAGCCAAGTCCTGTTTTAATTGACGAATAAGTGTCTTTGAACTGCGCGTAAAATTTATCCTTCCCAAAATAGCCACTCAGGTAAAGCCTGTCTTTGTTGCTGATAACATAATTAAGCTTGGCATTGAGGTCATAAAAATAATATCCACCCCGCTGATCGGCTCTCATAAGTGGCGCTACCAGTGCGTCGATATAGGTGCGACGGCCTGAAACAAGAAAGGAACATTTATCTTTTATAAGCGGACCTTCAAGTGTAAGTCTGGAAGAAATTAGCCCAATTCCAGCCTCGCCTCTGATCTTTTCTTTATTGCCATCCTTCATTTGCATGTCGAGCACCGAAGACAGGCGGCCCCCGTATCGTGCGGGAAAGCCGCCTTTAGTGAGTTCCACACTTTTTAAGGCATCACCGTTAAAGAGCGAAAAAAATCCGAAGAGATGAAAGGCGTTATATACTGTGGCGTCATCTAAAATTATGAGATTCTGATCGGGTCCGCCTCCGCGTACATAAAAACCGCTGTTACCTTCACTGCCTTTCTGAACGCCAGGCATCAGCTGTAATACTTTTAATACATCTTTTTCTCCGAACAGCGCAGGGATGTCTTTTACCTTATCAACCGGTATGTTGATCACACTCATCTGTACATCTTCGCTGATAGCCTCGGTACGTGCGGCAGTAACTTTTATCTCCTCAAGCTCGGTTTGCGAACCGAGTTCAACTGTAGCCTCAATATTTTTATTCAGGTTGTAGGAAGCGGTAAAAGGCTGGTACCCCACGCTGGAATAAATCAGTTTTATTGAATCGCCTTCGAGCAGGGTAATTGAATAAAAGCCATAGGGATTGGTTGTTGTTGCTTTGCCTGTAGAAGGCTGGTAAACTACAACGCCGGGAAGGTTCTCTTTGCTGCCTTTTTCAGTGACGTATCCGCTTATGGTGTATTTATTCTGGGCCTGCGTACAGAATACCAGTAAAAAGAGCAGCAGGGTGAGCTGTTTCATAAATTGCATCTAACAATTGCCAAAAGTAATTGAATTAACAGAGAGATTTGTGACCTTTAACGTCTTCATAAAAATATTAGTATGGGCAAATTATTAATTAAGAATATAAAAACATTATATGGTGCTTACGAAGAGGTGCCGCCACTTCTTAAAGGACAGGAAATGAAAAAGGTACCTGCACTTGCCAATGCCTGGTTAGCCTGTGAAGAAGGCAGGGTGGCCGATTTTGGCCTTATGGAAGATTTCCCGGGAATAACAAACTGGAAGGATCTGGAGGTAATTGACTGCAGCGGAAAAACAGTATTTCCCTGCTTTGCCGACAGCCATACGCACATTGTGTTTGCCGCCAACCGCGAGCAGGAGTTTGTTGACCGGTTACACGGGCTCAGTTATGAACAGATCTTCTTACGCGGGGGTGGAATTCTGAATTCGGCGCTGCGCTTAAGGGAATACAGCGAGGAGCAGCTTTTTGAAGAGGCCGTACCCCGGCTCAAAGAGATTATTTTGCAGGGAACAGGTTCCGTAGAGATTAAAAGTGGCTACGGGCTTGATGTGGAGAGCGAATTAAAGATGCTGAGGGTGATCAAACGGTTAAAGGAGCTGAACTGGATTCCCGTAAAAGCTACTTTCCTTGGCGCCCACGCGGTACCGCCTGAGTTTAAGAATAAACGGGAAGCATACGTAGATCATATTATTGCTGTGATGCTGCCCAGGGTGGCAGAGGAAGGATTGGCAGATTACATTGATGTCTTCTGCGAGAAAAATTACTTCACTGCCGAAGAGACCGCTTCGATTTTGGAAGCGGGACAGAAATATGGATTAAAAGGCAAGGTACATGCCGAGCAGATGAGTCACAGCGGCGGCATACAGGCAGGAATTAATGGGAGGGCAGTAAGTGTTGATCACCTGGAGTTTTGCAGCGACGATGATATACAGGCACTGCTTAAATCGGAAACCATACCAACCATTCTGCCAGGAGCAGCGTTTTTTCTGGATCTCCCACGTCCACCGGCCAGGAAAATGCTGGATGCCGGCTTACCATTGGCTTTTGCCAGTGATTATAATCCCGGAAGCTGTCCTACGGGCAATATGTCACTAATGCTGAGTATGGCCTGTTTGCAATACAAACTAACGCCGGAGGAGGCATTTAATGCCGTAACTATTAATGGAGCAGCGGCAATGGAACTGGGTGATTCCGTTGGTTCGTTAAGCCCTGGAAGACTGGCAAATTTTTGTGTTAGTTCACGGGCTGAATCACCTGCCTCGTTCGCTTACGCGTATGGAAGCCATCTTATAGAGGAGGTTTACCTAAGCGGGCAGAAGTTTAAACCGTAAAAGGCGGAGATGGCAAAGTAAGGACAAAAAAAAACCGCCCTGAGGCGGCTTTTTTTTTGATAATCTTAGTCGAGTTTGCACTCCATTTTCGTAGTTCCTACTGTTACAGCATTGCCAGTACACCAGTCTTCAGCTTCTGATTTCTTCATTGTTCCTGTCACTTTACTTTCTGCTATCACAGTGCCATTGTCGGTTGTTGTGCAAGAGCAAGTGTACTCTTTTTTGCATGATGTAAGTGTTGCCATTACAGCTACTACTGCTACTAATACTACTTTTTTCATCTTTAAGGTGTTTTTAGGGGTTATTAATAAGGCGAACATATAGACAATTTCCTGGAATTCAAAATAAATTTTTAATAGAAATTTTGTCAATAAAAGATTGACTTCTTTGTTTTGCCTGTTTGAGGCCCGGTATACTCAACAAAGCTTTCCTGTTTTTCAAAAACTGTGTGTTTTTTGACCCGGCACCTGGAGTTAAGAGCCTCGAATTGCTTTAGTAATTTTACGCCTTTTTCCAAGCGGCCATATTGCGAATCTCAGATGGGTTTCTGACCTATCATTCACAAAGCGCTTCACCATGAAAAAAAATCATCATAATATAGTATTAACCAATTTAGCGATCATTACACTTGATTTGCGGCAAAAAAAAAGCTGCCCCAGGGCAGCCTTCGAATAAAAAACATGACCAAAGATCAATCAATGAGGTCGCATTTATTGTTCATAGTGTACTTATCTCCTGAATAGGGATCGGTCATGGTAACCGATGTTTCTTTTGAATTACAGTTGGCATGTGCATCTTCCTTTTTCATTTTAGGCGTCTTGCTTGTAGAGGTAGTGCTGGTGAAAAAGGGAAAATTTGAAGAGGTAACGCACTCACATGTGTAGCTTTTTTTGCAGGACATGGAAGTGAGGGCAATAAAAATTGCGAGGATAGCTGTATTTTTCATGGGTGGTATTTTTTAAGTGTATTAATCGAGTTGGCAGTTGCCCCCGGCGAGCTTATAGGTGTCGTTGGCTATTTTGCATGAATTTTTTGCGGGTCGCTTCTTGGTATCCTCCAGCAGATAGGTGAATTTTTGCTCTGCTACCGATCCGTTGGCTGGCACTGTGCAGTTACATACGCGGTCTTTCTTGCAGCCCGTTAAAGTCAGACTCGTTATGGCAAGCAATACTATTGCTTTATTCATGAGGATTAGGGTTTAAATTTTAGCAAATATATCCAGTCAGGCGACATCAGCAAGTGCGCAACCAGAAAAGTTATATTCAATTGAAAGTGAATAACCTTGTGTCAGGACCCCTTTCAGAGCCTATTCAATCACAATAACCAGGAATTTTGAAGAGCTCCAGAACTCCCGGGCATCTGTGATCTCCAGCTTTTCTACAGGTTTTTCCCCAACGATCTTGTATGACTTGGTGGGGTGGTTGGTAATGACCTTTGCTTTTCTGGCGCCGATATTAATAACAGAGGTTTTCTGAATATTCACCTTTGTGAAGTATTCCCTGTTAAAATCCTCCGTCATTTTAGTTGATTTACCCAGTCCGATAAACCCACCTTCTTTTGCGATCACCTTTTTTTCCTTTAATTCCTTTGATGTTCCGATGGCGAACCAGGCAGTATTAAGGGCCTCGTTCTGGGCTGCGTTTTGTTCAGCTATTGACCTGTAATTAGTGTTAAGGTTACTTAGTTCAATATTAAGACCTTCGATGTGATTCTTTAGCTCGTTGATCTCTTCGTCCTTCATGTTGATGCTGTTCTGCAGATTTTCGATCATTTTCTGCATGCCTGAAAGTTTCAGGTTGCTTTGTTTCAGTTTTTGGGTTAAGGCGTTGATGCGGTTCTTGTTTTTTTCCATCAGATCATAAATTGCCTGAATATCCTCCCTGATCTGGTTCTGTCTGCTGCGCACATCACCTTTACTGGCAGAAGTGGTAACGATCTTCTCTTTTTCTTTAATGGCATTTAGGTTATCCTGGATCTCGTTAAAGGATGCAATAAACTCGTCGAGGGTCTCTTCCTTTTCATTTAATCTGCCGGCCAGTTCGTTATTAACGTTGGCAAGACTATCAGCCAGGGGGTTTTTATTTTTGTCGTCATCATTGCCACAGCTGCTGACCGAAAATATCAGCGGTAAAATAAAAGTGAGGATAATTAAGGATCTTGAGATCAGTTTCATAGGTTTTTACGTTAAGATTGCCACAAAAATAAGCTAAATGCGCATCAATAAAAAAAGACGCCGGTGGCGCCTTTACGATAATTCTATTAAAAAGAGATCAGCAGTATTCGTTATAGACCGCCTTCAGGTGTTCTGAAATAGCGTTAGCATTGTGACCTTCAATATTGTGACGCTCAACAAAATGCACCAGCTCACCATCTTTAAACAAAGCAATTGAGGGACTGCTGGGAGGGTAAGGTGCAAAGTGTTTGCGGGCCTCGCTAACTGCTTCTACATCAAACCCGGCAAAAACGGTGGTGAGCTTCGATGGCTTCTTGTCGTTTTCAAGGCTCTTTTTAACGCCTGGTCTGCAGGCTCCCGCCGCGCAGCCACAAACCGAATTCACAACCATCAGCACAGTACCTTTTGACTGGACGGCATTACTTACTTCTTCGGGACTGGTTAATTCTTCGAATCCGGCAGAGGTTAACTCGGCCTTCATTGGTTTTACTATAGCTTCTGGATACATGTGTGGAATTTGTTCATGCAAAGTTACGCAGTTAAAATTCCATCGTCCCAAAATGGTGTTAAATTGTTTTAAATACCTGTGCACTACACAATATCTTTAACAAAGCTTGCAGAATAGCGGCTAATGTATGGTCGGGAAGGTCCATCAATTAAAACTCCTTTATATTTGCCTTTTTTATTAAATCAATCATTATGAACAAAATAATTTCAGCGGCCATTATTTCAATGATCTGTTTTGCACCCATGCAG
>JAEZDS010000005.1 GCA_023433205.1 Bacteroidota bacterium | reverse complement strand
GTGTCGGCCCTCTAAGCGGACAGTCATTCCGGCTAAGAGCCGGAATCTAGCATCCATCACTCAAAAGGATCTATGGGGCCTAGACTCCGGGTCTGCGCCCGGAGTGACGGCTGGGGCGTGCGGCATTCGGTTCCATCTACGAGCTGTCATTCCGGTACAGGCCGGAATCTATACCCGATACTGTACACTGAGCCTGCGATAGGATCCAGGCAGAAGCCGGCGCTAGACTCCGGGTCACTGCCGGATCTCTGTCCGGCCCAGGTGCCCGGGGTGACGGCTGGCCCCAAAACAAAAAGGCCCGCCACCTGGCAGACCTTTAAGATACCTGTTATTAAAATCTTAATGTGCGATGATCTTCTTCACCACCGTTTCATTTGGGGTAGTTACCCTAATGATCACCACCTGGTTGCTTACATTAAGCGGAAGATGAGTGAATGTTTCAGTTCCCTCTATCGGCATGTCTTTGATCAGCTGCTGACCAACAATATTAAATGCTGAGATCGTGGCTTTGGTATTCTGCTTAAAGTGCGTTCTTACATAAGCACCGTTTGCATCCTGACCAATCAGCACATTGTTCTCTTTCTGCAATTCATCAACTGAAAGCACCGGACCAGACTCTGTCTGACAAAGGATCAGATCAAAACGTGGTGTAGAGGTGGTATCAGAGATCTGAAAAATATAAGGAGCGGTGTTGAGATCGTGGTACTTGCCGTTTAATTTATCGTGAAGGATGAGGCAGCCGTCGAAGTTTACTTTTTCGTTAACTGAAATTGAATGGGTGCCTGTAGCCATTACTCTGGTCAAAAGAGGAATTGACATTGAGGAAGTTAATACCGGCAGTGAATTCACGGCATAATCAGTGCCCTCTGCATCTTTAGTAGAGATTGTGGTGTACTTGCTATAACTGTGTCCGTAACCGGAATAACCTGCAGAGGTAAAAAGTTTGTGACCATCATACCTTTTGTCAAAAAGGGTAGTGGCACGCTGATCAAAATTCAGCATTGTGATATCATTACCATAAGCACCTGAGATCTGAAGTTTAAAATATTGGCGATCTGATTTAGTACCAGCACGATTAAGGTTGGTGGTGTTGTCATCCATTTTCACCACTTCATCAAAAAGTATATTAACTGCTGATGAGGTTGCCGCCACATAAAAACCCTGCCCCATTGGAATAATATCAGATGCAGTTCCACCCACACCGGCAACGTTTGTTACATAACCATTGTCAGGACTAAAGATGTGCATTTCACTGTTTAGCGATCCAGGGAAAAAATCTTCGGTTAAGTCAAATACCTTCTCCCACGATATTGGTGAAACATAAGGATTAGCAACTAAGTTCCAATACTCCGTTTTACTACCAGTTACTGAAAGAGGCACTCCTAATAAGCCCGTATGAATAGGACCAGTGTTGACCAATGTTAAATCTCCTGTATTAGTGGTGCCATCACCAACATATACCCAAAAACCTTTACCTAAAGGTAAACTAGTATTTGAAGTAAGAGTTGTATCATAACTATCTGTTGCTTCAACCCAACCTTGTATTGAATGGAATGTAGGATTAAAAGCATTTGGCGCAAAATTACAGCCAACACAGGTCATGGGGATACCATTGGTGCCACCAGAGGAATAATAAGTGTCCCAGTCTGCAACAGTCTGGTTACCCACACCGCTCACGCCCATGTGCATCCAGCCTGTTGAACCACCTGATATCGTTGTTCTCACTGTTACATCCCCTGTAATGCCTCCGCCAACTCTCGAAATCCTGCCTTTTTGCGTGTTCGTAGTCTCAATAGTGACCAAACTATTAGTTGCTAAGACTCCGTCAGGTACAGCTAAACTATCATGTATTACCAAACTTGTTCCGACTGTGAGAGTTGCGGAGGCATTATTTAGAACTAGAGCTCGAAGATTATTATTATTTTGCATTCTCAAGGTGCGCCCGCCCGCAGTAAGTCCCGTGGAACCATTAATAATTAGAGAAGAGTTAATATCACCTTGGACTAGAGCATTCGCAGTGGCAAAAGATACATCTGAATTGGCACCTGTATTAATAGTATGACCATTCAAATCTATTCTTCCAATAGCGTGCACAATCCGCCCAATCGTCATGCCAGATTGACCGTTCGGATTATGCAAAATTTCTATATTACTTCCAAGGGTTATAAAATTTAAAGGAGAGCTATATTGAATATAAAGCAAGTTAAGCCTATTGCCTGAGGGATGAAGATTTAGTGTGCCATTATTGCCACCGTTTCCTCCCTGCAACGTTATTCTTGAGGTATCAGCATAAATATTTCCAGTTCCTGCAAAATTTCCAATTGTACTGCCACACGTTAAATTATTTGCATTCAAGCTAAAAGTTCTATTTGCATCGATGGTAATAACACCATTACAATACAATGTGCTCAACCTACCAGATACGCTGTTATTTGTAGTAAGTCGAATATTACCATATATAATTGGGCTTGCATGACTTGAGGAAACTTTTACAGTATAATTTGAGGTATTAAATACAACTGTGCTGGAAGGTCCTAAAGTTCGAAAATGATAATTATTTGACCCATTACTGATTGTCATTGTACCTCCATTGGCAACATCTATTGCAAAATTCCCCACCAATGCACCTCCTGAAACAATCAGATTGAAACCAGCATGTACACTTGCAATTGAGGCGGCAGGTATGTTAAAAGTCTCGAAAGAGACATCATAACTTGACGAATTAGTGAAGTGCCACACATCTCCACTGTTGCTAAAACTGGAGGGGCTACTTCCGCTTAGTCCATCTGGATTAGAGTTCCAGCTTCCAGTGAAATCAATCGAAAAGGCGAAAGGACTCAAATACCAATCCGCCCCCTTAACCCCATCAACCGTAAATAAAAAAGTTGTTGCAAAAGCAATAATACCGTAAATTCTCCTCATTTTTTTGAGTTTTTAATAGAAACCAAAATTAAGCGTTTTTTTTCGATCTGCCTCTGTCTGCCTTGTTAAAACAGCGTTAGAAAGGCGATCGTGTGCGGTTTTACTGTAAAAGACCATTAAGGTTACGCCGCTGTAAGAAAACAGCCTTTTTTGTGATAAAAAACCGCTTATCCGCCCTCCCCTTCCACTTGCATAAAATACAGACGGCTTCGGGAGATAATTTCTACATTTACCAGCCTTTAACAAAATGATACGCCTATTAGCCCTTTTTGCCCTGTTCCTGGTACCGGTTTTCAGCAGTTTTGCCCAGAATGGCGCGGCTATCAAAGGTTTTGTTTACGACAAAACAAACGGTGAGCCCATCCCCTTCTCAAGTGTCTATCTAAAGGGCACAACCGTAGGGGCAAATACCGACCTCAACGGCTTTTTCAGCATCACCCGTATTCCGCCAGGCACCTATACACTCCTTGTAACCAACCTGGAGTACGATACCATTAAAGAAACTATCAGTCTGAAAGACGGGGACCTGCTGAGCAAGAAGTACATGGCAGGCAAAGGAAGCGTTAAACTGGAAGAGATCGAAATAAGTACCACCGCCACGGAAAAATTAGAAAATACCAGTGTAGCCGTTCAGCAGATCGACCCCATCGTTATCAATAAACTGCCCAGTGTAGGTGAACCTGACCTTGCCCAGTACCTGCAGGTGCTGCCCGGTGTTGTTTTTACCGGCGATCAGGGCGGTCAGCTATATATAAGAGGCGGCTTACCGGTGCAGAACAAGGTATTACTCGACGGACTGATCGTTTACAACCCCTTCCACTCCATTGGACTTTTTTCGGTGTTCGACAACGACATTATGAAAAACGCCGATGTGTTCAGCGCAGGGTTTAACTCAGAACATGGGGGAAGAACTTCCTCCATTATGAACATTAGCACGCGCGATGGTAACAAAGTGCGACACGCGGGAAAGGTATCGGCCAGCACCTTTGGGGCAAAGGCCATGCTTGAAGGTCCGCTGCTGAAGTTCAGGGAAGAAGGCGGAACAAGCGCTTCCTACATTTTCTCGGCAAAACATTCATACCTGCCACAAAGCAGTAAAGTGCTGTATCCCTACGCCAACGAAGGCGGATTGCCCTTTTATTATACCGATGTTTATGGTAAGGCGTCTATCAACAGCACCAATGGCAGCAAATTCAGCCTATTCGGTTTCAGCTTTAACGACAGGGTCTCATACAAGGAAACAGAAAGTTACGCCTGGAACAACATAGGCGTAGGCAGCAATTTTGTGCTTGTGCCGGATAATTCAAACCTGCTGATAGAAGGCGTGTTCGCTTATTCACGCTACAACATCGACCTGGTGAACCCGCTTGATCCGCGCCAAAGCAAACGCAGCACTATCAGTGGTGTTAACACAGGGTTTTCTTTTGTAAAATTCCTGGGCCGCCAGGAATTCCGCTACGGGTTTGAAGGTGTAACCACCAATACGAATTACGAACTCAGCAATCCTTTCGGCGCAAGTATTGGTTTGGCCCGCCAGACAATTGATGTGGGCGCTTACCTCAAATACAAATTTATTGATCGTAACCGCCGTCTGGTTTTTGAACCTGGCTTCAGGCTGCAGTATTACGCAACACTCGGGGTGATGAGTCCCGAGCCGCGCGCCGCATTTAAGTTCAACGCTACCAGGAAGGTGCGCTTTAAAGGAGCAGCGGGTTTGTATAGCCAGACCCTTATGAGCGCTGCCAGCGACCGTGATGTGGTGAATCTGTTTTACGGTTTTATCAATGCACCCGAGAATCAGGATGTGTCAAGAACCTACCTCGACCACAGGGGGGAGGTAAAACAGGTGGAGTCGTCGGTGCAGCGTTCAAACCACCTGGTTGGAGGCGTGGAGTTCGATTTTTTCAGGTATTTTGAACTCAATATTGAGGCCTACCAGAAATTTTTTAATCAGATCATCAACATTAACCGCGACAAGGTTTATGAAGATAATAATACAAACATCGACAGGCCCGATGAATTAAAGAAAAATTTTGTGATTGAACAGGGCCGGGCCCGCGGACTGGATTTTGCGCTGAAATACGAACGCAAACGTTTTTATTTCTGGGCGGTTTACTCAATCACCTTCAATGATCGCTGGGTTAGTAATAGTTTAACTGAGAAGTTGTATAATTATCCTCCCACCTTCGACCGCCGCCACAATGTGAACCTGGTGACCTCCTACAATTTCGGACGAAAAAAACAGTGGGAGCTGAATGGAAGGTGGAATTTCGGAACGGGTTTTCCTTTTACGCAGACGCAGGGTTATTACAATCAGCTGCGTCCCGGCGGCAGCATCTATTACGATTTCAGCAGTGCCAACGGAATGCTGAATTACATACCCGCAGATTTGAATCAGGGCAGGCTGCCTGATTTTCACAGGCTCGATATTGGCATAAAACACCGTCACAAGATCAGTGAAAAAAGTACGCTGGAAAGCAGTTTTGGAGTCACAAACGTGTACAACCGCGCCAACATTTTTCAGGTAGACCGGTTTACTTTTAAACGCACAGATCAGCTGCCGATTTTGCCGAATCTTAATTTCAGTCTGACTTTTTAGGGACCTCAGCCGATCGTCATTCCGGGCGCCTGGGCCGGACAGAGATCCGGCCTGACCCGGAATCTACTAACTACACTACCAAATGGACCTGGGGCTAGACTCCAGGTCAACACCCGGAGTGACGGACCCTTGTATCGATCCGTCATTCCGTCCTCTCAGCCGATAGTCATTCCGGGCCTGACCCGGAATCTAACAACAACACTACTCAATGGATCTGGAGCTAGACTCCGGGTCAAGCCCGGAGTGACGGACCCATGTATGGATCCGTAATTCGTCCCTTCAGCCGATCGTCACTTAAAAAATGAATCAGCAGTTATTGAATTAAGTGCGAGTAAATAAAAAATATGTCGCCCTTTCAGGGCTTGAAGGATCGGTGTGGATTTTCGCAGGGCTTGCGCCCTGCGTTTTGGTATTTCGCCCCTTCGGGGCTCATAGGCCAATCCGCTGCGATGGCCTTTCACCCGATCGTCATTCCGGACGCCTGGGCCGGACAGAAATCCGGCCTGACCCGGAATCTAAGAACGACACTACTCATTGGACCTGGGGCTAGACTCCGGGTCCGCAGTGTTTGGGTTCCAGGGTGGCACAACATTTTTAGCCATTGCAGTTCCTCACCCATCATTTCTATTCCCGCAAAATCCCCACTATCCTTATCTTTACCCATCTTGGTTCCAATTCTAGAGATAAAACATTTAAGTAAAAAATATAAAATTCAGGCGCAGCAGCCTTACCTCAGCCTGCGCGAAACACTCTTCAATGTTTTTAAACCATCACGCAAAAAGGAAGAATTCTGGGCGCTGAACGATCTCAGCTTCGATGTGATGCCCGGTGATACACTTGGAATCATAGGCCGGAACGGAGCCGGTAAATCAACACTGTTAAAGATCCTCAGCAAAATTACCCCTCCCACAAAAGGTGGTGTTACAGTGCGTGGACGAATTGCCAGTCTGCTTGAAGTTGGCACAGGTTTTCACCCTGAATTAACCGGCAGGGAAAACATATTTCTCAATGGCAGCATACTGGGCATGAAACGCAGCGAGATCAAAAAACAATTTGATGCCATTCTTGATTTTGCCGGCGTAGAAAAATTTATTGACACCCCTCTTAAACATTACAGCAGTGGCATGCAGTTGCGGCTGGCCTTTGCAGTGGCTGCGTTTCTTGAACCAGAGATCCTGATCATTGACGAAGTACTGGCAGTTGGCGACTCTGACTTCCAGAAAAAATGTCTGGGAAAAATGAAAGATGTAAGCGAACAGGGCCGTACTGTCTTACTTGTGAGTCACGACCTTACCGCCATCAGCAATCTAACCCAAAAAACACTATACCTCCGTAATGGCTGTATTGCCGGATTAGCCGGCACTGACAAGGTGATTGAGCAATATGTGCGGGAAGGCCAGCAGAAAGAACAGGAATACAACAAGGAGCTTTCACCCGCACAACAAAAACCACAGATAGTCTCGGTAAAGCTGGCGACTAGCATGCCAAACAATGTGCAGGTGAATGGCGAAACAATGTATGCCGACATAGAACTCTTCGCGCCGGTGATTCCGCCACACAGCACCTGGCTTTCATTTCAGATCTGTGACAGCAGAGGCCGGGGCATACTACATGTTACCAATGGCGGCGAAAACTTTAAACTCATCTCCAGAGAGGGTTATAACAAAATAAGAATCAGTTTTCCTACCCTGCGGCTATACATGGGAAATTATCATGTGAATGTTTTTTTTGCGGGACCGCCCAATGCCGAGGTTTACGAACGGCTCTATGAAATAATTTCCTTTGAAGTACTAATGGCAGGCCAGTCGCATGAATTCGGCTGGGCCCCCGACGCCTGCACCTACATGGAAGACTGCGAATGGCAAAAAGACTGACATTTTCTTTTTGCACGACAGGATAAATTTTTCACTTTTACCAATCAAATATGGAAGAAACAGTTGAACGCGTAACGCCCGGCACAAGATCATGGGAACAGTACGGAGCAGAACACTTACAGCGTTACCGGCAATTTGCTGAACTTTACAAAAACAAAATCGTGATCGATGCCGCCTGCGGAACGGGCTATGGCAGTGCTTATATTGCCGAACAAGGAGCCGGCAATGTTACCGGTATTGACATCTCGGAAGAAGCCATTTTATTCTCACAAACAAATTACAAAGCCCCCAACTTATCCTTCAGACTTCACGACTGTTTAAAAATTCATGAACTGGGATTTAAAGCAGACCTGGTAATAAGTTTTGAAACCCTAGAGCACCTGCCAGACCCTGCGTTGTTCATCAAAAATGTGAGTGAGAGTTTAAATCCAGGTGGCACATTTATTTGCAGTACTCCCAACAAAGAGCGGCTCTCAGGAGCTGGAAACATAAATCCCTTTCATCCCAGCGAGCTTAGTTTTGATGAATTCAAAGAGACATTTTCAAGACACTTTACTATAACATCCATTTATCACCAGTCAGAGACCGTTCAATATCTCCGCTACCAGGAAATAAAACACCTGCTGCACCAGCAAAACAGTCAGATGCGTGCTTTCCTCTACAACAGGATAGAACTTAAGCTGCGTAAACTATTCGGTAAAACATTTCAACCCATACAATTCAGCAGGCAGCACCTGGACGACCTTTATGAAGAGGACATATATATAGAACCTGTTACCAGGGCTGAGAGCTGGCACAAAACATTTATTCTTACCGGCACCAAAAAATAAAAAATGAACATCTGCTTTTCGCTCAGTAACCTTGAAGCAGGGGGCGCGCAAACCTTTGTTGTGAGATTAGCCGCTGCACTTTCGGCCAGAGGCCATAAAGTTATGATCTACGATCATCAGCCGGAAATCAGAGACAAGAGACTGCTTAACCTGCCAGGTTCCGGGGCGCGTGTGTATTCATACAGCAACAAAACGCTGGTACATTATCTCACCTGGAAATTAAACGGGCTCCTTGCCAAACTTCGTATCGAAAAACAATTTCATGAAAAGGTAAATAAATGGCGCTTTCAGCAGGTGCTCCGCAAACATAAGATAGCGGTAGTGAACAGCCACATGTCGCGTTCCGATTTTATTATTGCTTCCTGCAAATTACCAGCAGGCTGTGTGTTTGTGCCTTCGCTGCATGGCGAATACGAACTTATGCGGGCACACGAAAAGATGGAAGCGTACTTTCTGCAGAAGATCAGAGAGGTTACCGAAAAGGCGGCAATGATAATTTATACCGCCGATAAAAACCTTGAGGGTCTCACAGGCATTAAACATCAGCTTTCACTGAAAAAAATAAACGTAGGTTTTGATCCCTCACAGCACACTGCGAAACTCTTCACCAGAGCGCAGTACCATTTAAAACCATCTGATTTTGTAGTGGGAATGGTTAGCCGCGGCATCCCTGAAAAGGGCTGGGATACCGCCATCAAAGCCATTCAGCAGTGCAGACAAAGAGGTCAGACCGACATCGTACTGCTGATGATCGGAACGGGACCCTATCTGCGGGAGCTTCATGCAACCGTTAACGATCCGGCCATTCAGCTGCTTGACTTTGCAAACAACTATGCCGACTACTTTTACTGTTACCGGCTTTTTGATCTGCTGATCTTCCCCAGCAGATTTAAAGGAGAGAGTGTGCCCAATGCCGTGATAGAAGCGCTGAGTCAGCAGGTGCCGGTGGTGGCCAGTCACATTGCAGAGATCCCGGCCATGATAGCAGCAGACACACCTGATGCGGCAGGGATCTGCATTTCCCAGGGTGAAAAATGCGAAGACAGGTTTGCCGAAGAGATCAGCGCGTTATATGCTGACAGGCAGCGTCTTCAGCATTATAAGACTAACTGTGCAGCGGCGTTTGAAAAGTTCAATATGCAGAAAGTGGCAGCCAGGTACCTTGAAATCTTTGAAAACTTACGTCCCTCAGGCTAAGCCAAACCTTTATCTTTAATTCGTGGGCCATACACTTCCCTTTTCACTTATAATCTGCACCTACAACCCCCAGGCACAGCTTTTCAGCAGGGTGATTGCCTCCTGCCTCGCACAGCTTAAAAATAACAGCAGCACCGAGTTGCTCATTATAGACAATAACAGTGTGCCGCCACTGTCGGCCCCCGTTACACCAGATGATGCGTTGTATCCGCGTGTTAAACTTCATCGCGAAACAAAGCAGGGGCATGTTTATGCCCGTTTAAGAGGATTTTATGAAAGCAGGGGTGAGGTGCTGGTATTTGTTGACGACGACAACGTTCTTGCAGACAACTATCTGGCAGAGCTTGAACAGGTGCTGCTTCGTTTTCCTGAGGTGGGTGTATGGGGTCCGGGCAATATTACGCCGGAATATCTGGGCACAGCACCTGCCTGGATAAAACATTTCGGCGGAATGTTCCAGCAGAAAACCACTACCACGGTACAAAAGGGCAATGAAAAAGGATGGCCGGCCTACTACCCTTCAGGCAGCGGAATGGCCGTTAAAAGAGCTGTTATGGAAAAATTCAACGCAGCCATCAGCAGCAAACAGTTACAGCTCGAGGGCAGAAAGGGCGATGCGCTTTCGAGCGGAGAAGATGCGCAGATCGTGTGGACAGCCATCAAAGAAGGGTACCAGGCCGGCATAGCGCCGGGCATGAAATTGCTGCACCTCATCCCACCGAAACGGCAACAGCTGAACTATCTTCTAAGACTACAGAAAGAGCTTGGCTATTCGTATTGTAAAGGTCTTGCTGAAGTGTTCCCCGAAAAAAAAACTTCACTTAAACCCCTAAGCCTGCCAGGACACATAAAGCTGCTGTTAAAGACCCTTCAGCAAAACAAATTAAAACCATTGCTGTTCTGGCGCAAATACAAACTTGAACTGGCCTGGTTCAAGGGGGTGAAAAAAGCACTCAGGTAGATGGAGATCTCGGACAACATTAAAGCGCTGTGGTTACTGATCAAAGATCAGCTAAGGTCATCGCTTAAACCGGACCTTCAACGTAAAATTGACGAAGACCAAATTCAAAGGGCGCGCTTTTTCAGCACTTTTATCAGACCCGGCGACCTGGTTTTTGACGTAGGCGCAAATCTTGGAAACAGAATAGGGCCACTGCTTCTGTGCAAGGCCAGAGTGATTGCAATTGAACCGCAATATTTCTGTTACCGTTATCTCAGGCTGCGTTTTGGCGGCAGCATCAGGGTACTGAACCTTGCGCTTGGTGAAAAGGAGGGAGAAACCGAGATCATGCTTAACAACAGCTCAAGCACCATCGCCTCCATGTCGCAGGAATGGATCAGCAAAATGAAAAGCGGGAGATTCAGCGCCACAAGCTGGAGCAGAAAACAAAAAGTAAAGGTGGTTCCTGTTCAGCAACTCATTAAAAAACATGGGATGCCGGCATTTATAAAAATAGATGTAGAAGGTTATGAACCGGAAGTGCTAAAAGGCATGACCGAACCTGTGCCGAAACTATCGTTTGAATATACTACGCCTGAAATGACCGCTTCAGCTTTAGCCTGTGTTGAACGGCTGCATCAGCTATCTCCCGCTTACCTCTTTAATTATGCCATCGCTGAAAACACCCGTTTCGAATTGGAAGAATGGCTGCCTGCTGATAAGTTTAAGGAAATACTTCACAGCAACGTTGAAAGCCTTGGTGGATTTGGAGATATTTATGCAAGGATAGAACCATGAAAAATCTGCTCATAAAGCTCCTGCGCTCCTTTTTCCGTAGTCCTGCCTTTTTTCTGAAGTTCAGAGATACCATAATGACAAATGCCGCGGAACATCTGTACAGAACCCGCAGTTACATTTATTCCCAGGGGTTTGAATCAACAGGAATTTACATTCTGGATATTGGTGCCGCCTCTGGTGACACCTGCCGGTGGTTTGCCAGGAATTTTCCCGGCGCAAAGGTAATTGGTTTTGAACCGGTGTTTGCTTCCTTCCAGAAAGCGCAGCATAACACAAAAGAGCTCACCGGGGTACAGTTGTATCACCTGGCTTTGTCTGATTTAAACGGCACTGCTGAGATAACAGTTACCAAAGACAATCTGGCCAGTTCATTAAAAAAGATCAGTGCCGCTGAACTGGAGAAAATGCAGCTGGAAGAAAGAGGAAAATTCTCGGCACAGCGCTCAGAAACGGTGAAAAAACAGAGGCTGGATGAAGTTTTAACCGGCAATGAACCAGTACTGCTTATGAAGATCGACACCCAGGGCACTGAACTGGAAGTGCTGCGGGGCGCAGTGCGAACGCTTTCGCGAACCCGCCTGGTTCTTGTTGAAATGAACAATCACCGGCTTTATGAAGAAGCGGCAAAGTACCACGAAGTTGATGAGATGCTGCGTTCAAAAGGATTCTGCCTCATTGATATTTATGTAACATACAGGCCCGCCGGAGTACTTAAAGAGTACGACGCCTTATACCAGAATTCCAGGCTATGATCATCATTACCTCCAAACCCGGAAGGCTGGGAAATCTGCTGATCGTGTACGCAAGTATTCTTGCCTGGGCAATCGAAAATAATAAAAGCGTTGTAAATCCGGCATTTCATGCTTACAGCCGCTATTTTAAATTGCCCGGAACCATTCAAAAACTTCTGTCAGGTACTATCTATAAGATCTTTTATCTGAAAGCCCGGGCCATTGACAGGTTTAAGATCTCAAATCCACTTTTTGGCACTGTGCATCTGAACTGGGAGCAGAGAATGGACCTGGACCTTGAGGATGCTCTCCTGAAAAAGTCCCGTATCCTCTTTCTGCAGGGTTGGCAGTTCAGGGCCAATTCACTTTTACACAAACATGCCGCTACCTTGCGCAGCATCTTTACCCCGCTTCCACAATATCTGCAGCAGATCAACGATTTTCTCGGCAAAAGCATTCCAGCCGGTAACCTTCTGGTGGGAATACACATCCGCCGAAAGGACTATAAACATTTTGAGAATGGCCGGTTCTACTACAGCCTGGAACAGTACAAAAACATCATCAATAAGATTCAGGTGCTGTTTGGCAGCGAACAGATCACTTTTATGGTGAGCAGCGACGAAACCATCAATACAGGAGCATTGGGAGAAGGTCTGCACATCATAAAAACTCCTGGCCACGAGTTGCTGGACCTGTACTGTCTGTCGCGGTGCGCCTTTATTGCAGGTCCTCCGAGTACTTACAGCATGTGGGCTTCTTTTTACGGCGAGATTCCGTTGTACATGATCGAAGATCCTGAAGCAGAAATATCAAAGAATGACTTTGTTATCATAGAAGAATTTTGAGTACACAGCTTAAAATATCTGTGGTAATGCCCTCGCTCAATCAGGGAAAATATATTGAGGAGGCGATCTTATCGGTACTTCAGCAGGATCATCACAATTTTGAACTGATTGTAATTGACGGGGGCAGCAACGATAATACAACGGAGGTGCTTAAACGTTACAGTGAACGGATCACTTTCTGGAGTTCAGAAAAAGACAGCGGCCAGACTGAGGCCATTAATAATGGTCTGCGGAGAACAAGCGGAGATATTGTAACCTGGCTCAACAGTGATGATGTTTATGAGCCCGGCACATTTAAGAAAGTAAGTTCCATGTTCTCCGCTGAAGTTTCTGCTGATTTTCTGCATGGAAAAGCTCTTTTGTTTGGAGAGAGACGGAAGGAAAAGATCGTTGGGCTTAACGAGGCGCTTAGTCCCGAACAGTACCTGCCTTATATGCGCTTTCCCCAGCCTGCCGCATTTTTCAGAAGAGAGATACTGGAAAGAACCGGTGCCCTTAACGGGCAACTGCATTATGCCATGGATCATGAACTGGTTGTACGCGCGGTTCTGCTCGGTGCAAAAAGCTTCGCCACCAAAGACATCCTTGCCAGGTACAGATTACACAGTGCAGCCAAAACTGTGCAGGAGCACTGCTTTTTTGAAGAATGGACAGCTGTTTTTGCTAATGCCCTCAATTCCCTGGCCGGTGGCGACCGGTATGTGAGGCGCTTAACACAGCTGAGTTTATACAAGGAATTAAACACCCGCAGCTACCCCTGTAACACGGTGTTTAATGCCGATCAGATCAGGTCCGCATTTCTGGAGCACCTTCACCTCCATTTCCACTATTATTACCGAAAACTCAACGGTGACAAGTGCAGAGAGATCTATGAGGTCATACGCGAGACAGATCCTGCCCGGGCTTCTGCCAGGGCGTATAGCACTTATCTTTGGAAGCTAAAAATCTTCCCTTCATTTTTATTTAAGCTCCGGCACAGTTTAAACACATGACCTTTTCGGTGATCATACCAACTTACAACAGGGCCCTGATGCTAAAGTCCACGCTAGAGTCGGTGCTTGATCAGGAATATGATGATTACGAAATAATTGTGGTTGACGATGGCAGTACCGACCAGACGAGGGAGGTGACTGAGCGTTTTGGGAACAGCAGGATCCGGTACTTCCATAAAACAAATGAAGAACGAAGTATTGCAAGAAATTATGGTGCAGCAAAAGCAATTGGCCGTTATCTTATTTTTCTTGATTCCGACGACCGGATGCAAAGTGACCATCTGAGAGGAGTTGAAAAATTTCTGAGGCTAAAAGACTTTAAGCCCCGATTTGTTTTTTCTGGCTATAAAGTACTGAACGCACAGGAAAAGATAGTTTACTCTTACCATCCTGCAGGAAGCTTCGCGCCCCGGAAATTATTGTATGGGAACTACCTGGGCTGCAGCGCGGTGGTTATTGAACGCGAACTTTTTCTCAGGAACCATTTTAATACTGCACCCTTGCTGATTATTTTTGAGGACTGGGAACTATGGTTAAGGATCATTGCAAAAGAGCCCCTGTATTGTACCGGCGCCGGCAGCATTATAATGAGCAATCACGAAGGCAGAAGTGTGCTGAACACAGATGCAGTCTCTCTTCAGAACAAAATAAACTGCTTCTTACAACTGGCAGGTCACAGTCCCTTTGTGCAAAGATCGCGCGCAGGAAAAAAAAAGCTGGCCATGGGCCTTTATTCTTATGCAGCCTTGCACACTGCCCTGACGCCGAACAACAGAGCGGCGGCACTGCGTTTTCTGGCAAAAGCGCTTTTCAGTCATCCCGCTCTCATACTTAAAAAAAGGTTTTACGCCATCATAAAACATCTATTCTGAAAAAAGTCAGGAACATACTTGTTATCACTTACTGGCCTTTGCAGAACGCGCTTATCAGCACCTATACGCTGCCTTATCTGCGCCTGATTTTGAAGTTTCTTCCCCAGGGCAGCAGGATCTGGTTATGCACCTTAAGTCCTGTTGATCAGCAGAACAGCCCTGAACATGAGGCGCTGCGACAAAAGCTCTACAACGAAAACATCATTGTGGCCGACTACACCTACAGCGGTTTTGGATTCAGAATGGCGTTGCGCTTTGTTGGCATTTTATGGGATCTGTCAGGGATCCTGCATCGTCATAAAATAGATAAGATACACGCCTGGTGTACCCCGGGGGGGGCGATAGGCTGGATACTCTCGCATTTCAGCGGCAAACCACTGGTGCTGGATAGTTTTGAGCCCCACGCTGAAAGTATGACCGAAGCCGGTATCTGGAAGAGGGAGGGACTGGCGTTCAAATTACTGCTATGGCTGGAGAAAAAACAATTGCAGCGGGCCGAACATGTGATATGCGCTGCGCCCGGCATGGAGAATTATGCACTTAAAACCTATGGGATACAACGGCCATTTCCCTTTGTAAAACCTGCCAGCGTAAATCTTGAGCATTTTTATATTAGACACTCTATCTCAAGGCAGGCCCTGCCGGGTATCAGCGACGGGGATATTGTTTGTGTTTACGCGGGTAAATTCGGGGGCATTTACCTTGAAGAAGAGACTTTTCATTTTTTTGCGGTGGCGGCAAAGTTCTGGCCGCAGAAATTCAGGGTATTGCTGCTTACCTCGCACAGTGAACAGGAGATAGTAAATTACTGCAGGCAGGCAGGCTTAGACCGCAGACTGCTGGTACGCTATTATGTACCGCATGAGCAGGTGCCGCGATATATGTCGCTGGGCAACTTCGGCATCTGTCCTGTAAAGCCAATTCCTACGAAAAAGTACTGCTCGCCTATAAAAAACGGCGAATACTGGGCACTGGGCTTGCCGGTGGTGATCACCGAAGGTATTTCAACCGACAGTAAGATCATAGAGGAAAACAATGCAGGCTTTGTATTGAGAGATTTTACCGCCTCAGTGTACGAGCGCGCTCTGGTCAGGATCTCAGCCATTCTGGACGAACCAGGCCATCAGGAAAGGATAAGAGAACTTGCAGTGAGATACAGAAACATAAACATGGCGGAAGATATATACAGGGCTATCTACGCCTGAAACTTGCCTTGTTGAGCTCGTATACCATAAAAAGAGAGGCTGTATAAAAAGGAATACAGGGGATCTTGAGCCGCGAGAGCGCCCCATAGTTAGCAGTAGTTAGCCCTACCGAAAAAGCAAAAAATATAGCGAACAAGAATGAAAAAACCACCAGCGGATGACTCTGCAGTGATTTGAACAAAACCGATAAACGTACCCGTAACAGAATGTAAACAGAGAAGCCCAGCATAAAAAGATTTTCCACTCCGCTAAGGGCCATTACAGGATTACGTGCATCCCAAATGTAGGGCCTGAACAATGCAAGGTTAAGTGCGGCGGGCAGTTTTCCTATCACACTCCAGATATTGGCATCGAAAGCACCAATGTTATAACTGTTACTGCCATAAGCCTCTCTTACCAGATCCTGCTGCGTCTTCACTGCTTTGTGAAGGATGTTCTCCATGCTGTATTCTCCCAGGTATGAGCCCAGCGCGCCAAATATAAAACTAACCAGGGCAAAAAGCAGTACAATCACCATGGGAATAAAAATGGCTTTTATCAGACTGTTCCTGATGCGCTGGATCCGGTAAAAATTGATCCAGAGAAGTGACCCGGGGAAAAGTGCAAACAGGAAGTAGGGTTTGATGTAGATGAAAATGATACCTGCCATGGCTATCATCAGAAAGTATTTCGCTTTCCTTTTTTTGAGGATCTGAAAGTGGTACAATCCATAGATATAAAATCCAATGGCGCTAAGTGTGTAAGTATCCTTCAATACGCCGGAGCCCCAAAAAAATACGGAGGGGATAAAAAAGAATGTAATGGCAAACTGTTTGTACAGCTGCGGAAAATGGGCCACAAACACCTCATATAACTTCCAGATGCCGATATAACTGAGTGATGCCAGCACAACGGCAGTTGCGATAAAACTTTTGAGCGCAACCATACAGATGGGAACTGTTAGCAACACTGTAAACAAAGCATAATAATCGCTGGGGTTAAACATCACATAACCATATATATTATCGGATGCAAGAATAAAATGCACATTATTGTTCCGGTAATCGGCCATCTCCAGAAACCTGGAAAAATGCCCCTCCAGCAGCACATTCACATACGTTCGGGAGGTGATAAAATAATTGGTTACGTCACCACCTTCAGTATAATAGAAAGTATAAAGCAGGCATAGTGAAATTGCCCCAATAAGCTTGCAGAGCAGGCCGGGAATAAGGTACCTGTAATAATCCTTTTTATAGAAATAGATCTGTTTGCGGCGTATGTTATTGGCAATAAATAAAATCAGCCCAATGTAGAATGGCGCCAGTAAAAGGTCGAAGATATCAAGCCAGTTCTGCTCTATAAGGGTATAAAACTATCAAAAATTCCCGCAATGCCTCGCATATGGTAACTGGGCTTTTTATACATTTGACAGATATGGGAACCATTATTGTTACAGGAGGGGCCGGCTACATAGGCTCCCACACGATCATAGAGCTGCTTACAAAAACCAACTACCGGGTAATTTCAGTCGATAACTTTTCAAATTCAAATAAAGACACCTACAAAAGAGTAAAAGAGATTACCGGTAAAGCGTTTGATTCGCTCAATATTGACCTTTGTGATTGGTCAGCTACCGATAGCGCGCTGTCGGAGGTAAAAGATATTAGAGGCGTCATCCATTTTGCAGCGTTCAAGTCAGTACCCGAAAGTGTTGCCGATCCTCTGCTCTACTATCATAACAACCTGGTATCGCTCACTAATCTCCTGCGATTCTGTAAAGATAAAAAGGTCGACAATTTTATCTTCAGCTCCTCCTGTTCGGTTTATGGAAATGCAGATGAGCTCCCTGTAACCGAGGGAACTCCGCTCAAAAAGGCAGAAAGCCCATACGGCCATACCAAACAGGTAGGCGAAGATATCATCTCCTTTTTTTGTAAAACAGAAACCTGGTTTAATACGGTTGTGCTCCGTTATTTTAATCCTGTTGGCGCGCACCCAAGCGGACTCAATGGAGAACTGCCGATAAATCCACCCAGCAACCTTTTGCCAATTATTACGCAAACGGCGCTGGGCAAAAATAAACTTACGGTGTTTGGTAACGATTACCACACCAGGGATGGCTCCTGCATACGCGATTACATACATGTAAGCGACATTGCAGAGGCCCACGTGCTGGCCATTAGCTATCTTCTTGAAAAAAGAAACAAAAACAACAACACTGTTTTTAACCTGGGTACAGGAAACGGTGTAACTGTACTGGAAGTGATCAACTCATTTGAAAAAGTCTCTGGAAAAAAACTTACTTACCATTTGGGTGAACGCCGCGAAGGGGACGTGATAGCAGTGTACGCCAACAATAATAAAGCCAGAAAAGAACTGAACTGGAATCCCAGATTTAGTCTTGACGATATGACCGGAAGCGCCTGGAAATGGCAGCTTAAGCTGGAGCAGCAATAATCAGGTCCAGCGGTCAGATTTCCGCAGAAAACCACGCTGTTTTACAAAACAGATATCACATTGGCCCAGCGCTCCGTCGAGAGGACGACGGAGAAAGCCGGGGAAGTCGTAAACCACATAACCCCGTTCAGACATAAACTTTATAACCTCTGAAAATACAGGCATTCCCGGCACATCATCAAAAGAGAAAAGTGAGACTTCAAGAATATAGACTTCAGTAAATCCGAATGTTTTTTCAGCGCCTTTCAGCGCTTCTAACTCATATCCCTGAATATCAAGTTTAACAAGTTCAGGCATTAGCATCTGTCCCGATTCAAGCAAACTATCAATAGTAACGACCTTCACTACTCTTTGTTTACCAGTTTCCAACTGTTGAGAGCTGGCTGGCGGCAGAAAAGAAGAACCCGCATAATCGGGCCAAACGGTTAAAACCGACTCAGATTCCACTGAACCGGCTCCGCATAAAAAAAATCTGCTTCCCGGAAATTGTTCGCAAAAGGAGCTAAGGGTTTGCTTCATTTCCTCCTGTGGTTCAATAAGCGTAAGCTGCGCACCGGGGAAAATATTTGCAGCCATTACACTCCACTGTCCGTTGTTAGCCCCAACGTCCAGGATACTCTTACATTGAAGTCCTCTGGTTTTTAAATCTTCCAGAAGAAAATCCATTCTTCCAACAGGCCGCTGATCAGTAGCAGGCGCTGGGATTCTGATCCGGTTAATTTCGAATCCTGCAGACTTAAAAATTTTTCTGATCAGTTGTTTGAATACTGGCACAATAGTCAATCTATTAAGTATTCTACATTCTCAAACAGCTAAAGATGAAACAGTCTGGCTTTCATAAAAAGACCATCAAATCCCCGTGTTTTTTTCATCATCTTTTTCACTCCAGCGGTTTCTGGGCCGGTAAGGCTGAAAAATAATAATGAGCCCTCCAACTATCAGCACAGCAGGCCACAAAAAAGGTTTTATCTCAAGGTCGGGGTAAAGATCGGTAAGTAATAAACCAAGACCCACAAATACCACGACCAGCCAGCCAGAGGGTCGAAAGGAATTTTTGGCGCCGGCCACAAGTCCCAGCGCAATCAGAAGCGTTTTCCAGGTAAATAACCAGTCGGGCAGATCGGCTCCGAGCTCCCGCGCAAGAAATAGTACTCCCGCTCCAATCAGAAATAGTCCGCCAATAAGTCGTCCGCGCTGTTGCCGTCTTTCCACGTCACGCCGCGCTTCTTTATCATGAAAATCCTGTCTGAACATTTTACACTTTTTGTAAATGTATTCTATGCTGATGGCCTTTGCAAGTCCTAATTTTAAACCTTTTAAAGAGTAGCGAAAATTCGAAACCTAAACATTTTCCCGGTATGCTCCGGCCACGCCATGAACAAGGCTTTATTAAGGTATTTTGTTTTGCTCCGTTCCATGAGCCGCAACCCAGCGATTCCACCGCATTGAGCGGCCAGGATAATTGAAATGCTGCGGTGGCGCCGGTAGCTTTATTATAATTTCGGTACCTTTACCATTACTGCATGAAGCGCCTTTTGTACATATTTTTTCTGCTTTTTAACTGCGTGAGACTTACGGCTCAGCCCGTTGCCCACAAGGAAAACGACAAGTGGGGCATTCGCAATGGCAACAGGTTAGTGGTAACTCCTGGCTACGATACAATTCTTCCTTTTGACAGCAGCGGCAAAGTTTGTCTTGCCTGTTTTAAAACGAAGAAAGTTACTGCAACTGCTTTTATTAAGATCACCACTAATTCATACGCATGTAACTACCTGAATGCTGAAGGCAGAAGACTGATCGTGAGAAATACAACAAACGACAGCTCAAGTGTTTTTCTTCTCGGCAAAAATACATTCCAGCAATACAGCGGCAACAGCAATGTGATGACAGTCAACGTGCGGGGAATAAAACATCTTGTTACAAAAGATTTTACACAGTTGAGTTTTAAAGGCTACCATAATATTGAAATGGCTGGAGATGGCGCTTTTTTTCTTTGTGAACAAAAAAGTGAGGGAGGAAATATTTATAGCGGACTGTTAAACAAAGAAGAACGTGTAGTTGTACCTTTCAGGTATTCCAGTATTAAGATTAACACCCACGACTCACTGATTATCGCCTGTAGTGCAGGTTTCAAGGGAACTGATGACCTCTTCGATTACGATGGAAGAAGAATTACAAGCACTCAGCGTCACCTGGCGCAGGCCAATAAAAAATATCTGCTGCAAAAGATCTTTGAACCCGATGAAAAATATTTTGTTCTGAACCGTGTTACAGGTACTGAAAAAGACCTTGATGCCGATGAGGCCCGGCTGGTAATGAATGAAGTTTTAGTACGGAGAAAAAAAAGCTGGTTCAGCTACAATGCTGAGACCGGAGAGAAAAAACCAATCAAACCACCACATAATGAGTAAAATCAGAGTTGCCATCAATGGATTCGGGAGAATCGGAAGAGTGTTTCTTAGAAACTGTATCAACAACAGTAAACTGGAGGTTGTAGCTATTAACGACATTACGAACACAAAAACCCTTGCGCATTTACTGAAATATGACAGTGTACACCGCGCTTTTCCGGGAGAAGTTAAGGTTGAAGGCGAGGATCTGGTTGTAAGCGGCAAAAAAATTAAGATCAGCGCCATCAAAGATCCGGCGCAGTTGCCCTGGAAAGAATTAAACATTGATGTTGTTGTTGAATGTACCGGCATTTTTCTTGACAGGAAAGGAGCAGAACTGCACCTTCAGGCAGGCGCAAAAAAGGTGATCCTGTCTGCCCCGCCCAAGGGAGGAGATATAAAGTCGGTGGTACTAGGCGTAAACGATGATATTATTACAAAAGAAGATGTGATAATTTCCAACGCAAGCTGTACAACTAACTGCGCGGCCCCTATGCTAATGGTACTTGATCAGTTCGGAATTGAAGAAGCTTACATTACTACCGTACATTCATATACCAGCGATCAGCGATTGCATGACGCGCCACACAAGGACCTGCGCAGGGCGAGAGCCGCAGCAATGAGTATCATTCCCACCTCAACGGGAGCAGCCAAGGCCATAGGCAAAATTTTCCCTCACCTTGAAGGAAAACTTGGCGGTTGCGGAATGCGTGTGCCGGTGCCTGATGGTTCGTTAACCGATATCAGCTGCGTAGTGAAAAACGTGCCAACCGCTGAACAGGTAAATAAGGCTTTTAAGGACGCCGCTGAAGGCAAATTAAAAGGCATACTCGAATACACCGAAGATCCGATTGTAAGCATCGATGTTATTGGAAACACCCACAGCACACTTTTCGATGCAGAGTTCACAAGTATAGTAGGGCGAATGATCAAGGTTATTGGCTGGTACGATAACGAGTACGGTTATAGTGCAAGGCTGGCGGATCTGGCGCTGCGGTTGTAGGGAGAGATCTTTAAAATTAACCACATAGAAACATAGTCCACATAGTATTTCACATAGTGAATATGACCTGATGCCTATATCCTATCTTGTCGCCACCCTGGGTGCTGACAAGTGCACACAACTGCTTCCCTCAGACAGATCGCCGATCTATGCTTTTTCATTCCGACAGCGAGGGAAACACCTGGTTATCGGCATTGATGGGCGCACAAAACAGCAATAATGGTTTGGTAATCTGAAAAAAATAGTCACTACTTTATCTCGCACTCCCTCACCTTTTTTCCTTCGGTGGTGATAGTGATAGTAAATGTACCGGGAGAGCTGCTTTTGTTCTGCTCAAACACTTCCTCTTCAGCGCTTACAGGACAAGCCGAACGCATATTGCCCTTAGAAACCTTGTCATAGGTTTCAACGGACTCTGTTTTGTGGCTGTAGGGCTCAGAACTGGTGTTATCGCCTGCTGCGACAAGAGGAGGAAATCCTGCTGTCTGGTTACGGGTGGTAACTGTACCGCTGTTGGTAATGACACATTCGCAGTTGTATTCTTTTTTACATGCGCCGGTGATCACCAGCAGAACCAGGGCCACTAAAATTTTTTTCATGGGATTAGTTTAGGAGCCTAAAATACCAAAATTTCAACATCAAAATTCAAAAGTGATCTGACCGTCCCCCTCCAGAAAATTTTTGGCATTGTCCTTATTCAGCTTTTCCATGGCCCGGCGGTGCAACTCCATTGGAGAAAGACCGCTTTTCTCATCCTCGGCCGAAGACAGGAACTTCCTGGCAGCCTTGATCTCTTCAGGCTCCTTTAAACTCACTTCCTTTACCTTATAAGAACTGAGTTTCTTGCCTTTGGCCTTCATGTTCACGGCCGGACTAAACTCCACCAGTTTAATGGTCTCATCAGGTATTTCTTTTCCCTTCTCCTTATTGAATTTTATCTCAACCACAGGGTTGATCTGCGTGGTAGCAAGTTCAACAAATGACTGGTCGTGATCGGTGATAATGAGTGTTTTGTTCATCTGCACCTCGGGCGTGAACCGCTTGGTGAAATACGATTTACTTGCCCCGTCGAAATAGATCAGTGATATTACAAGGTTGGGGAAATACTTTTCAATAAGTATGGTATCCTCGTCAAAATGATTGAGAATATCGTAAGTAAATAGTCTGTACTGCCCTTTGGCTGTCAGCGTCATGATCTTGTCATCAGCGGCAAATTTCCCGAGGTAAGTTCCTTTCTCGTCTTTGTTCAGCCTGTGTGTCTTCTCATCAAACCAGTAATCTTCACCCTCAAGTGTTGATGCGCCTTTTTCCTTTAACGTTACTTTATTTACAGTGTATTTAGTAACAATATTGCCAACCGCTCCGCGTGATTTTATCTCCATGGCAGCGAAATCTATCTCCAGCTGGGTCTTTCTTAGACCTGCAACCTGCCGCAGATGCACGATCACCTTTTCACTTTCGCCATTAGGATTCACAGTAAACCAGTACACCGAACTACCGGCAGTACCTTTGGTGAGATCGTATTCTTTTTCGCGGGTAACACCTGTAACATTAAACCTTTTCATAAAGGTGATGCCTTTGGGACCATCGCGGTAGATCATGTGATAGATGGTACGGTCATCACTTTTCTTGAAAATGCCCACATGAATGATGTCTTTGCCAACAAATACTTTCTCTGAAACCTTAAACACCTTCATTTTGCCTTCACGTGTAAAGGCAATAATATCATCAATATCGGAGCAATCGCATACAAACTCCTCTTTTTTGAGCCCGGTGCCTACAAACCCTTCTGCACGATCAACATAAAGTTTTTCGTTCGCCATCACTACCTGCGTGGCAACAATTGTCTCAAGCTCTTTGGTCTCTGTTTTCCGTTCGCGACCAGTGCCATACTTCTTTTTAAGGTTTTTGAAGTACTCAATGGCGTGTTCGGTGAGATTGGCAAGACTATGTTTTACGGCAGCTATTTTCTGTTCAAGCTCCTTCATCTGTTCTTCAGCTTTAATGCTGTCGAAACGGGTGATCCTGATCATGGGGATCTGCGTGAGTTTCTGAAGATCCTCATCGGTGATCTCTCTGATAAGCTTTTTCCTGTGAGGTTTAAAACGCTCGTACAAATATTCAAAAAGTGTGTCCTTTGCCGAATACTTTTTAAAGTCGATGTACATCTCTTCCTTAATGAAGATCTTTTCGAGCGAAGCAAAGTGCCATTTTTCCTCAAGTTCCTTTTGTTCGATCTGCAGTTCGCGCTTCAGCAACTCGAGTGTTTGCCCGGTAGAAACTTTTAAGATCTCACTTACACCTACAAACCGCGGCTTTTCGGCTTCAATGATGCAGGCATTAGGTGAAATGCTTACCTCGCAATTTGTAAAAGCATAAAGCGCGTCAATGGTTTTATCGGTAGAGATGCCGGGTTGCAGATGAACCAGGATCTCAACATTTTCAGAGGTGTTATCTTCTACCTTTTTTACCTTTATTTTTCCTTTGTCGTTGGCCGCTAGAATTGAGTCGATCAGACTTCCCGTAGTTGTACCAAAAGGAATTTCAGAAATGATAAGCGTTTTGGCATTAAGTTCTTTAATGCGCGCGCGAACCTTTATTTTTCCGCCCCGCAGTCCATCACGGTAATCGCTGAAATCGGCAATTCCGCCTGTAGCGAAATCAGGATAGATCGAAGCTTTTTTCCCTTTCAGGATCTGAATGGAGGCGTCAATAAGCTCATTAAAATTGTGCGGAAGGATCTTGCAGGCAAGGCCTACGGCAATTCCTTCCACGCCCTGAGCCAGAACCAGCGGGAATTTGGCAGGCAGCGTCACAGGTTCTTTGTTCCTGCCATCGTAACTCAGTCCCCAGTTGGTAGTTTTAGGATTAAAAACAACTTCCTGCGCAAACTTGCTCAAACGCGCTTCTATGTACCTGGGTGCAGCGGCACTGTCGCCGGTAAGAATATTTCCCCAGTTCCCCTGGGTATCGATCAACAGGTCCTTCTGGCCCATTGCCACCATGGCGTCGCCTATACTTGCATCGCCGTGCGGGTGGTACTTCATGGTGTTCCCAATAAGATTGGCCACCTTGTTATAGCGGCCATCCTCAAGTTCCCACATGCTGTGCAGTATCCTGCGCTGAACGGGCTTCAGCCCATCTTCCATGGCAGGAACCGCCCTCTCAAGAATTACATAAGAAGCATAATCAATAAACCAGTTCCTGAACATGCCACTTACGTGGGTCATGTTGTCTACTTCGTTATGTTCTTCTGCTCCTTTGTCGTCAAATAGGTCCTCTGCCATCGTTCTGCTCCGTTCAAAAATTGCAAATATAAGGGTTGAGCCCAATTAAACCGGGTGATTTAACAGGCTTTTTTGAACCGGCGTTGAAATACTAAAGTAGAAATTCTAAATATTAAAGTTCCGGCGCAGAGAACCTATTCCGGGTCTACGATCAATGCCAACTGCTCGCGGCGCCAACTTCGTCGGCCACTTTTATACGCTCTCCTGGTCTCGCGCAGCGGTGAAGAGACGAGTTAAAACCATAAAAGCGAGTCCTGGCCACGAATAGCGAGCGGCGCCATCGCGACTGTCCTGCGCTGATCCCACCCAGCACTGTCCTGGTTCCCACGAGTGATCCACCCAGTATTGTTTGTCGGGATGCCCCGCGACTGGTTCCTGCGATAGCTCAATCTGGTCCCGTCCTGCATCCAACTCCAGATACACCAGACCTTAATAAACCAAGATCTTTCTCTTCAGAAAAAAAAGCGACTCTGACAGCCGTGCATTTAGTTTAGGACAGGAATAAGCATTAATGCCGGCCGTTTCGAGGGTGTTTGCGTAACCGTACAACTCGTTTACCTGCGTTTTGTACAACACATCGCCGGTTTGCCTGTTTTTTAACTGCAGATTTATCTGCAAGGAGGCAAGTTTGATCTTATAGTGCTGGTCAAGCACATCACTGCCTGGATCCTTTTTTGTTTCGGCCTCTGATTCTATGATATAATCGGCCTCTTCTACACGATCAACGATCCTCACCTCCTGACCCTGAAACCGCTGTTTGATAAATGACTCTATTGAATTCAGACCTGTTGGTTTACCAAAATTCTTTTCAGTGGATCTAATGTAGATCGCAATATTTGAAACCGAGGCCTGCACCTTCAAAGCAGGGGTCTGGATAAATTGCCTGAGAATTGTTACGCCGGCTATACCCACCGAGTCACTGCCCATTAAGGTGGTGATGTCGGGCGACAACGAGAAAAACACCACCTGGCTCACAGGCTCAACCGAATTAACCTTTACCAGCAATTCGCCTGTGGTATTTGTAGTTGCCTTTTCTGCAATATTTACCGCCTCTTCCTCTGATGAAAGCAGCAGAGGGAAATTCACCAGCGGGGCTTTACCGGTGAGCTCCAGTTTAAACGCTATTGGCTGGTAAGAGGCCTGATAAGGCTTTAACTCTGGTACAGTGGCATTTGCCGCCAAATGAATTGACTGCAGTTGCTGCTGGATCAATCCTGTAAGATCAAAAACATTCTTTACTCCTCCGGCCTGCGCAGGCTCAAACACAATCTCTTCACTAAGGTAAGGTGCCAGCACACCAAAGGCCTGTATTCGTTTTTTAAGCGAAGACGAGAAATCCCTGTTCTTTTCATCATAAAAGCTGGCGCTTATAAGATTGGCGGCTTTGCTTATGGTTTGTTGTTTTTTAAGCGCTTTACGGTTGGCGTATTCCTGTTTGTCGAGCTGGTAATATACCCAGTATTGTTTATCGTTCTCGTACGAATCAACAAGTGTGTAACCTTCAATATTGTCGCTATTGCTGAGACTGATGAGAGAATTGAAGTTCTCGTTAAAACTGCTGTTGTTCTGCACCGTATACAGCACAGAGTTGCTCGATATGTTTACCTTGATCTCAGAAGAAAGATCATACAGGGCATTTTTTTTCGCTTCAAGCTGATAGTTGCCTCCCCGGGTTTTATCGGCAAAACCAATTCCGGTATATTTTAACCCGCTGTTTGGCCTTGAACTCACCCATGAAGGAACCTTCACCTCAACAGCGGTCTGCTGCGCGTTAACGCTGTAAACGAGCGTCAGCAGAAGGACTATTTTCAGCAGCCGTTTATTCATTATTTCATGTTGTAGGCGGAATTTTGAAAGATCTTCATGTTCTGATGCAGCGCCTCGTTTTTTAATTCTTCAAAGGTTTTAAGACTGTTGCGGGCGCTGAACATACTGCGCCAGTTTCGGGGGTTGTACCTGGCCAGTGGCGCTGTAACCTGCGGATTATACGGATACAGCGTATTGATGTTACCCTGAAATGGCCTGGTAAATTCGTGGTATTCGATGTTATCCTGACTCTGAATCACCTGGTTCTGACTTGCAACTATCTGGTTTGAATAGGCATTAATGAGCTTATACCTGTATTCGTATGAAAAAACCCTTTGCGCTTTCACCACGTTGTAGTCGAACGGTTTATATTCTGTGATAACGAGTGTGTCATTCTTCCGTGTTTTTACTTCCTGATATCCCCGCGCTCTGGTTTTTACCGGACCTGTGCCATACTCTTTTTTGTTAAGCACATCGTACACATAAAAATAATCGGCGCCCGTGGCCTTTCTTATTGCCTGGATAAGATCAACATTTGTGCCGCTGAGCAGCGCCTCGGGCGGTGCATCCTTAAAAGGAGAATTATTAATTATCTTGATACTTCCGAAATTATCACGCGCGGCCTCGCTAAAATGGTTGAACAGGTGATCCTCGATCTCCTTTTCAGAAACATCCCTGGTGTTTTTTGGTTCAAAAAGAATAAAACTCCTTTCCTGCTGGGCAGTGGCCAGGTCCAGCAGGTCATTCAGGTCCTTGTAACTTTCTGTCCGCTCTTTAATGCCAGACAACAAGCGGTACGCCTCGGAGTAATTTTTGTTTTCCAGAGAATTGATGGCGCTCTGGTAAAGTGGTTCACATACCGCCACAATTTCAAGGTCCTTCAGGTTACGGTAGTCAGCGTTGTACTTTTTCACCTTTGAAAGATAGGGAAGCGCTTCGCTGTATTTCTTATGATTAACCAGCATAAAAGCCTGGCTGTAATTTTTGCTGCAGTATGATTCAACTGCGGTTCGGTAATCTTCCTCGTAACTGCGGGGATACTGGAGCTCAATATTAAGCGCTGATGTCCGCGCGGTGAATGCTTTGAGTCTTTCAAAAGTTTCGAGCGAAGCTTCCAGCTGCTGGGTATTGTGTTCTCTGAAAAACTCCGAAGAGAGTGCAGAAACGTACTTCTGCCCAACTTCCTTCAGCTTGATCCTTGCCTCAACATTTGTAGGCTTGCGTTGCAGCGACTGTAAATAATAGTCAGCGGCTTCATCAACCAGACCCTGTTTTTCAAGCTTTTCGGCGGCTTTAAAATACTTTTTTGAACCGCTGCAGGCAAGCAGCAGACTGCCTGCCAATAAAAAAAATATGTAAGTGCTTACCCGCAAATGATTATTTAAAAAAAGAGCATCTGAATAAGATGCTCTTTTTGTGACTGCGTTATGTGATTACCGTCCCTCTTCGGCGAGCTTTTTCATCTCGGCATCAAAGATCTGCTGGAATTTTTGTTTGTCGTAGTCGAGTTTTAGTTTAGCATCGTTTGCAATACGTGCATCGAGCTTATCAAACACGGCTTTTTTGTCGGCCTCAATAGCGATCCAGTAGCTGTAACCACCATCTGGCTCTTTGAAGATCTTCTCACCAATCTCTTTTACATTCGACATCTCAAGATTTACCACCTCACGTGCCATCTCTTCAAACTTATTTTCGAATTCCTGGGTATTACCCACGGTACGCTGGTTGGTGTACTGGTCTGTAACACGCTTCATTACGCTGTTGATGTTACCGGCCATTTCACTCTTGGCATTCTGAAAAGCGATCTTTTTGGCAGTAGAGATGTCGGGCGACTTACCAACCTGCTTGGCGCGGAAAGTGTTTTCATCGCTGCGGAACTCTTTGCTGCTGAAAGGAACAGAGATCTCTACGGCACCGGTCTCCTTTTGAACAGGGGTGCCCTTTTTTGATTTACAGGCTGTTAACGCAAGAGCGGCAACAGCAGGAATTAAAAGTAAGTGTGATGTTTTCATATTTGAGGTTTTTATTGTGTGTACTTAGCCACGTATTGTGCCAAAGGTATTCATTTTCACTTAATTAACTTGCTTTAACTATTTGCGGTTAATCACCAGCAGGTTGTTAATCGCATAGTATTCATAGTCAATATAGTACCTGATGAAGGCTGTTCAGGTTGCAAATTAATTGTTAATTTAAGAAAGAGCCGAAAGATCAGCTCTTATAAACACCAAAGAGTAAGGGCCAGATTACCCACATTACTACTCAGTTTCAGCCAGCCACATCCACGGGTGTATCAACCTCAACACGAAGATTGTTGATGATAAATTCCTGCCTGTCCTGAGTGTTTTTTCCCATATAATAATTCAGCAGTTCATTGATGCTTGACTTCTGATCAATAAGCACCGGCTCAAGGCGAATGTCTTTGCCAATAAAGTTACGAAACTCGTCAGGGGAGATCTCGCCCAGTCCTTTAAAACGGGTGATCTCAGGTTTGGGGCCCAGTTTGGCAATGGCAGCCTTGCGCTCTTCTTCGCTGTAACAATAAGCCGTCTCCTTTTTATTTCGCACCCTGAACAAAGGCGTTTGCAGGATCTTCACATGATCATTTTTAACAAGATCAGGAAAGAACTGCAGAAAAAAGGTAAGCAGCAGTAAACGAATATGCATCCCGTCAACGTCGGCATCGGTTGCAATCACCACATTGTTGTAACGGAGATCGTCCAGTCCGTCCTCAATATTAAGCGCACTTTGAAGCAGATTAAACTCTTCGTTTTCGTAAACCACCTTTTTACCCAGACCAAAACAGTTGAGTGGTTTCCCCTTTAAACTAAAAACCGCCTGCGTATTTACATCGCGGGTTTTGGTGATAGATCCGCTGGCCGAATCGCCCTCGCAGATAAAGATGGTGGTTTCAAGGCGGCGCGGATCTTTTGAATCGCTAAGATGTACACGGCAATCACGCAGCTTTTTATTGTGAAGCGACGCTTTTTTGGCACGTTCCCTGGCCAGTTTCTGAATGCCGGAAAGTTCTTTGCGCTCTCTTTCGTTGGCAATGATCTTGGCTTCTATAGCTTTGGCGGTTTCAGGATTTTTATGAAGATAATTGTCGAAATGTTCCTTTATAAAATCATTTACAAACCCACGCATGCTCTGACCGCCAGGCGCCACTTCCTGAGAACCCAGCTTGGTTTTGGTCTGCGATTCAAACACCGGCTCCTGCACCTTCACCGCGATGGCGGCCACTATAGATTTTCTTACGTCTGTTGGATCAAAATCTTTCTTAAAGAACTCACGGATGGTTTTTACGATCGCCTCTCTGAACGCCGCCTGGTGTGTTCCACCCTGCGTGGTGAATTGTCCGTTCACATAACTATAATATTCTTCACTAAAATGCTCATTGCTGTGGGTCATCGCCAGCTCAATATCTTCTCCTTTCAGGTGAACGATAGGATAAAGGATCTCACCGGTGATGTTCTTTTCAAGCAGGTCTTTTAGTCCATTGTCAGACTTATATTCAACGCCATTAAGATACAGTTTCAGTCCGGTGTTCAGGAAGGCGTAGTTCCAGATCATCCTGTCGATGTACTCATGCACAAAATGGTACTTTTTAAAGATGCTGTCATCAGGCCTGAATTCCACGCAGGTACCATTCTTTTCTCCCGGTGCAGCGGTGAGCCTGTGTTCCTTCACAAGCTCTCCTTTGCTGAACTCGGCTGATTTCGCCTGGCCATCACGATAGGCAGTCACCTTAAAACTGACCGAAAGCGCGTTCACGGCTTTGGTACCAACGCCATTAAGACCGATACTCTTTTTAAAGGCCTCGCTGTCGTACTTGCCACCGGTGTTGATCTTTGAAACAACCTCAACCACTTTTCCAAGTGGAATGCCACGACCGTAATCACGTATGGTGACCTTTCCCTCCTTTACGCTGATCTCAACCTTATCTCCGGCACCCATCATAAACTCGTCAATGGAGTTGTCGAGCACTTCTTTGATAAGTACATATATGCCGTCGTCGTAAGCACTGCCATCGCCCAGTTTGCCGATGTACATACCCGGACGTGTGCGGATATGCTCCTTCCAGTCGAGCGATCTTATGCTGTCTTCATTATAATTGGATTTTGCCATTTTCTCTCTCTCTTTGTTAATCGTAGGCCCTCCAGGGGTTTTTAAGGTACAAAACTATCTTTTTTGCGGCCAATCAACAGGTTTCTCTGCTGTTAATTCTCCACAAGATCAGAACAGCTCTTGGCTTCACCACCCTGCCATCCAGCTGAATGTCCTGAAAACCATAGTGCTGCGCGTCTGAAAATTGTCACTTCCTGAAGAAGAAGTACACTGCGGCAAGCAAAAAGATAAAACCGATAAGATGATTAAGGCGGAAAACCTCCGTTTTAAAAAACACAAGGGTAAAAATCACAAATACCGAAACAGAGATCACCTCCTGAATCAGTTTGAGCTGCCACATATTAAAGGGGCCGCCTGTGTAGGTGCTGCCAAAACGGTTTGCCGGCACCATCAGCAGGTATTCAAAAAAGGCGATTCCCCAGCTGAATAGGATCATAATAAACAAGCCTTTGTTTTTGAAAAATGCCAGATCCTTAAACCGGAGATGCCCGTACCAGGCCATGGTCATAAAAGTATTGGAGGCCAGCAGCAACAGTATTGTCAGCAGTGAACGGGAAATCATACGCCGCTGTATTTCCTGAAAAGTTTAATTGCAAGTGCAAGAAGGATTATCCCGAAGATCTTCTTAATAATAGCAATCCCACCTACACCAAGCACCCGTTCAACCAGGTGCAGGTATTTTAAAACGTAGTACACCACCACCACATTCAGCACTATGGCTACTAAAATAGAGGAAAGATGGTATTCGGCCCGGATAGAAAGTATGGTGGTAAGTGTGCCTGTGCCGGCTATAAGTGGGAAAGCCAGCGGAACCACAGAGGCGGTGGCCGGTATATCGTCGCGGTAGATCTTTATGCCAAGGATCATTTCAAGGGCAATAAAAAACAAAACAAATGAACCGGCAATGGCAAAATCTCCTTCGCTAATTCCAACGATATCAAGAATTGTCTGTCCCACAAAAAGAAAAACAACCATAATAAGCAGCGAGATCCAGGAGGCTTTAAAAGCGTTTATCCTTCCTGCGCTCTGCCGCAGATTTATGATCACGGGAATACTGCCGATGATATCGATCACCGCAAACAACACCATGGTTACCTTTAATGCTTCAACGGGATCGAAGATCTTATACATGCTCACAAATCTAAATACAAATCAGCGCATGTCAATATCATAAAATTGAGATTTAGCCCGGATTTTATCGGCAGCAACGGATCGCTGTAATCATACTAAGTAGTACTTTTACCAATGATGCGGAAATCGAAGGCTGAGGTACTGATTGTTTGCGCCCATCGCAGAGGCCGCTCCCCAAGCCAGCGCTACCGCTTTGAGCAGTATCTTGACTTTCTTGAAAACCAGGGTTTCAGTTTTACCTTTGCACCCTTTCTTAATGCGGCGGAAGACAACGTTTTTTACAGCAAGGGACGTACGTTCTCAAAACTCCTTATCATTGTCCGCAGCACCCTTAAAAGGGTAAAGCTGTTAACCACGATCAAAAGCTATGACCTTATTTTTATTCAGCGGGAAGCGCATTTTCTGGGAAGCAGCTTCTTCGAACGGTCAGTAGCACGCTGCGGAAAACCGCTGATCTTTGACTTCGACGACAGCATCTGGCTGGCCGATACCAGCCCGGGCAATAAAAAATGGGAATGGTTAAAGAACCCGGCCAAATTCATCAATAATATAAAGTCAGCTACTCTGGTGATTGCAGGTAATCAATACCTTGCACAAAGAGCGGGGTTCTATAATAAAAACATTGTGGTGATCCCCACCACCATCAACACCGAATTTCACAAGCCGCTTCCCCGCCATGCCAATAAGGACAGGATCATTATTGGCTGGAGCGGAAGTTTAAGTACACTCAAACATTTTGAATTGTTGTTGCCGGTTCTTTTGCGGCTAAAGGAGGAAATGCCGGAAAAAATAGCAGTGAAAATAATGGGGGCCGCGCTTGCGCAAGTAAAATTTCCGGGGATCATTGCAGTACCCTGGACTGAGGAAAAAGAAGTTGCAGAACTCAACTCATTTGACATTGGTGTGATGCCCCTGCCTGATGACGAATGGTCAAAAGGCAAATGCGGACTAAAAGCACTTTCATACATGGCCTGCGAGATAGCTACTGTGGCAAGTAAGGTGGGAGTAAACTCAGAAATAGTACAAAACGGTGAAAACGGTCTAATTGCCGGCAATGAAGAGGAATGGTATTATGCTCTGAAATTACTGATTGAAGATGAACAACTGAGAAGAAGGCTGGGCAAGGCCGGCAGGGACACGGTAATAAAACGTTATTCGGTTGCGGCCAACAAAAAAAAATATCTGGAGGCGTTCAATTTCTGTTTAGCTTCAGGAGGTAAGCAATAGGCAGTATGGGCATCAACTCTGATTGGATGGCGTAACAGTGACTAAAAACATACAGTCGCCGGCCCTTGCGAAGGTCAACATTTAAGCAGATGAATAAAGCGTGATAGTCTCTGTCTCTACGTGTTTCAGATCAGCTCAGTACTTTTAAACTCAGATCGAGGCTGTTTACCTGATGAGTAAGCGCACCCACCGAGATAAAATCGACACCACAGGCCGCGTAGGCAGCAATTGTTTTTTCGTTAATTCCTCCGCTTGATTCAACCTCGTATTTGCCGGCGATCATACGAACTGCCTCATTAGTTTGAGGAATATCAAAATTGTCGAGCATTATACGGTGTACGCCACCACGTGTAAGTACCTGCCGGAGTTCAGTTAGCGTGCGGGTCTCAATCTCTATACGTAGTTTTTTGTTTTTCTTCTTTAAAAATCTTTTCACCGCATCTATTGCCTGTGGAATTCCTCCTGCAAAGTCAATGTGATTGTCCTTGATCAGCACCATATCATACAAACCAAAACGGTGATTGGCGCCACCACCGATCACAACTGCCCATTTTTCAAAGAACCTGAAATTAGGAGTGGTCTTGCGGGTATCTATCACTTTGGCTTTAGTTCCCTCACAAAGCTGCTGCAGTCTGGCGGTCTTTGTAGCAATACCGCTCATACGTTGCATTACGTTAAGAACGGTTCTTTCTGCTGCCAGAAGTTTACGTGCCTTGCCTTTTACTTTCAGAACAAGATCGCCTGGTTTTATTGTAGTGCCATCTTTTACAAGCACCTGCACTTTACAACCGGCATCAAAAGCTTTAAAGATCTGCACCGCTGCCTCCACACCCGCAATTATTCCATCCTCTTTTGCCAGCAGCTGCATCTTACCTTCCTGCGCGGCCGGGATTGTAGCCATACTGGTAAAGTCGCCCTCACCAATAT
>JAEZDS010000206.1 GCA_023433205.1 Bacteroidota bacterium | reverse complement strand
ATTTCATGCGGTATCGGTGATCGCCGACGCACTCTCAAAAGGCATTTACGGCTATGATTCCACACAGGCTTACGAGGCAGCAAAAGCAGCGGCACACTTCAGCGGCCATGGAATTCAAACCTTCAATAAGAAGGGATACCTGGAAGCAGACGATGAAAGCGAAAGTGTAAGTAAAACTATTGAATATGCTTACAACAACTGGTGCCTCTCGATAATGGCTGCAAGATTGCGCAAAAGTGACGACATTGAAACTTACCGCAAACGCGCTCTTGCATACCGGCACCTGTTTGATGCTGCTTCAGGATTTATGAGGCCCCGTAAGAACGGCAACTGGATCACGCCTTTTGCACCAGAGGAAGTGAGTAACCACTTTACAGAGGCAAACAGCTGGCAATATTCATTTTATGCACCTCATGATATGGAGGGATTGATTGAACTGCACGGAGGCCGTGAAAAACTTGAAGCGAAACTCGACGCGCTGTTTTCGGCTTCTCCGGTTTTAAAGGGAAGAGATCAGCCCGATGTTACAGGTTTGATCGGTCAGTACGCTCATGGAAATGAACCGAGCCATCATATTGCTTATTTATACAACTACGTTGGCAAACCTCAGAAAACAATAGCTCTGGTGCGGAAGATCATGAATGATTTTTACCGGGACACGCCCGATGGTTTGATCGGCAATGAAGACTGCGGACAAATGAGCGCCTGGTATGTGTTCAGCGCTTTGGGAATGTACCCTGTTTGTCCTGGCTCGCCACACTATGTGCTTGGAGAGCCCTTGTTTAAAAAAATAAATGTGGATGTGGGTAAGGGAAGACAATTGATGATCACCTCCGACCGCAGCGCCGACCGTCCTGTTTTAAGAACGGTAAATTTTTTCGGAAGGCCAGGTCCCCGTTCATTTACAATACATCATTTTATTAAAAGAGGTGGTAAACTGCAGTTCCACTATACTTCTGAGGACGATACAGCCAACACTTATGGCAGGCTTGAAACATACGGCCCACGCTCGCGAACAATAACGAGGAAAAAATTTCTTGCGGCGCCTCTCATCCAAAGTGATACACGTGTTTTCAGCTCAGCACTCACAGTGAGTCTTTCTGCGCCACAGTCACCTGCCGCAAAACTTCTGTATACTGTGTCAAAAAACAGCAGGGCCGGCGCGGTAACAGTTTATGATCAGCCTTTTGTAGTTGACAGCAGCTGCACCGTAAAAGTACTTGCGGTTGAAGGGCGCGACAGCAGTGCCTGGGCTGAAGCAGACTTCTTCAGGTTAAAATACGATTTTGATGTTAAATTCAAAAGTCTGCCCGATCCTCAATACGGCGCAGAGGGTGGCAGTGCGCTGATTGATGGTATAAGAGGAGATGCTGACTGGCGCAAAGGTGACTGGCTGGGCTGGCAGGGTGAGGATGTTGAAATAATCGTTGACCTCAGAAATCAGCGGGCGGTGAGCGCTGTATCATTAAGCTGCCTGCAGGATACCCGTTCCTGGATCGTTTTTCCTCAGGCTGTTCAGGTTTATGGTTCTGTTGATAACAAGAACTTTTTTTTGATTGGAAGCGCAGAGAATACAGTAAAAGCCGATGATTACAAGCTTCAGTTGAAAGAATTTGCTGTAAGGAAGGCAGCGCCGGTTAAGATCAGGTATTTAAAGATTCAGGCAAAAACCTTTGGTACTTTGCCTGAATGGCACGCGGGGAAAGGCGGGAAAGCCTATATTTTCTGCGATGAGCTGATTATTGAGTAGCAGGGCAGTGTGTAAAAAGACCACCTGATTTTTGTATCTTTGCACGCTGCTAAAAACATGACATTCCCGGGCAAATACACTAATAGTCTCACAGAATATGTAAGATTCCTAACCCGCGAGGTAAGTATTGGAGATCTTAAACTTGGGGGCATGAATCCTATCAGGGTGCAGAGTATGACCACCACCGATACAATGGATACCCTTGCTACGGTTGAACAGAGCATTCGGATGATTGAGGCAGGCTGCGAGCTGGTTCGTATCACTGCTCCCAGCATCAATGAGGCGAAAAACCTCGAATTAATAAAAAAGGAATTAAAACATCGGGGATATAATACGCCGCTTTGCGCAGATATTCATTTTACGCCAAATGCCGCGGAATTTGCCGCCAGGGTGGTGGAGAAGGTGAGGGTAAATCCCGGCAATTATGCCGATAAGAAAAAATTTGAGAACATCGAATATACCGATGCCACATACACCGCCGAACTTGAAAGAATTCGTAAACGGTTTACACCACTTGTAAATATCTGTAAAGAGTATGGTACCGCCATGCGTATTGGCACCAACCATGGATCACTAAGTGATCGTATTCTCAGTCGTTATGGCGATACGCCGCTGGGAATGGTTGAGAGTGCCATGGAATTTTTGAGGATCTGCGAAGAGAACAATTATTACAACATTGTTATTTCTATGAAGGCCAGCAACACCCAGGTAATGGTTCAGGCCTACCGCTTGCTTGCTGCAAAAATGATGGGAAGCGGCCGCAACTATCCGCTACATCTTGGGGTGACCGAAGCCGGCGATGGTGAAGATGGCCGTATAAAATCTGCGGTCGGTATCGGAACGCTGCTCGAAGATGGATTGGGTGATACTATACGTGTTTCGCTCACCGAAGAGCCGGAAGCTGAAATGCCGGTGGCACGAATGCTGGCAGACAGGTATTCAGCCCGGAGAGAACATGCGCCAATCATTCCCGTTGAGGGAGAGCTGCCTTACGATCCTTATTATCATGAACGAAGAGAAACACGCGAGGTAGTAAACCTTGGCAAAAACAATGTGCCCAGGGTAATTGCTGATTACAGCATGAAGCCGGAGATCACGCCTGCCTCTTTGTTTGGGGTGGGATATGGTTATTCAGTACCCCTTGATAAATGGAACCTGAGTGACATGGCCGTTGATTATATTTTTACCGGCGACAGCAAGGTAAATTTTGAGATCCCCGGTACGCTTGGTGTTATTTGTAACAGCGAGACCTGGTTTAAAAGCAGATCCAGGGCGCGGACTTATCCTCTCTTTTGTGGTGAGGAATATTTCCGTGCATCAGAGAAGTCGGCTGAACTTAATTTTGTTGCGGCAGATATTGATGTATTAACGCCAGAGTTTATTGAGCGGATTGAAAAGGAGCCATCAGTGGTGCTGGTACTCGATTCATTTAATAAACATACCATGCCTGAGCTTCGCCGTATGGGTATTGAGCTTATGCAGAGGAAGAGCAAGGTGCCATTTATTATTAAATGTAATTATTCAGATCTCAGTGAGGCCGAATTTCAACTTTACAGCAGCACCGACATTGGCGCGTTGCTAATTGATGGATTTGGAGACGGCATCTGGATCAAACAAAAGAATTGTGTAAACACGCAGATCTGCAATTCAACAGCATTCGGAATATTGCAGGCTTCGCGCACCCGTATCAGTAAAACAGAATATATTTCCTGTCCCAGTTGCGGTCGTACGTTATTTGATTTGCAGGAAACCACCCAGAAGATCCGCGAACGTACCGATCACCTTAAAGGTATAAAGATTGGTATTATGGGTTGTATTGTTAATGGGCCGGGAGAAATGGCCGATGCTGATTACGGTTATGTGGGAACGGGTCCCGGCAAGATCAGTCTTTACAAAGGCAAAACTGTGGTCAAAAAAAATGTGAGTAGTGAGATGGCCGTAGATGAGCTCATTGAACTTATTCGCGAGCATGGCGACTGGGTTGAAAAAAAGGAGCAGATGGAATTGTGAGTGGGCAACTGCTTAGTTGTAACAACAAAAAAAAACCTGAGGGTTCCTCCACTCAGGTTTTATTTTTTTTCTTCCCCTCTTTCTACCTCACAGCCGACCTTACCTCGCTTCGCCATAGCTTCGCGGAGGCGAGCGGGGTCGTAAACTGTTTTTTCCTTTCTCAGCCGACCTTACGGGGTCGTAAACTGTTTTTTCTTTTCTCAGCCAACCTTACGGGGTTGTAAACTGATTCTGAGGTAAAACTACAGCAACAAAAGCGGTGATTTTCATTTTTTGGTTGAACGGGGGAAAATTGTCGGTAAATGCGTATTTGAAAATCATTGATGTTAGAGACAATTTTAAAACGAGGACTGGCAACTGGGTTCTTGCGCACCCTTTAGCAAATTTGATTAAAAGTGGGGTTACTTTGTAAATGCTCACTTTTTTAACGCAGAGGCGCCAGGTATGCGCAGCTCCTACGCTGAAGCTGCGGCGCAAGCGTAGAGAGCGCAGAGTTCTTTACGGTTTTCTTTGTTTTCAGGCTATTTAAGAACGCAGAGGATTTTTGTCTTCGACAAAAATGGGGGATCTCATAATGATTATGGTTTTTCCCGGACAGTAGTGAATTTTATGTCTCAGTCGCCGAAACCCTCTGATTAAAAAACAGGAAGCTGTCATACACAAAAAAAACCTGAGGGTTCCTCCACTCAGGTTTTATTTTTTTCTTCCCCTCTTTCTACCTCACAGCCGACCTTACCTCGCTTCGCCATAGCTTCGCGGAGGCGAGCGGGGTCGTAAACTGTTTTTTCTTTTCTCAGCCAACCTTACGGGGTTGTAAACTGATCTTTCTTTTTTCTCAGCCGATCTTACCTCGCTTCGCCATAGCTTCGCGGAGGCGAGCGGGATCGTAAACCAAGTTTTAATTTTGCTCAGCCAACCTTACCTCGCTTCGCTGAAGCTATGCGTAGGCGAGCGGGGTTGTAAACTGATTCTGAAGTAAAACTACAACAACAAAAGCGGTGATTTTCACTTTTTGGTTGAACGGGGGAAAATTGTCGGTAAATGGGCGGTTTTATAAAATGATGTTGTTAGGGAGGAACACTTTCTGGATCTATCCGAAGGGTTTTGTACGAACAGGCTTAACAACCTTGGAGCATATCGGACTGATCAAGGGTTCTGATCGAAAAGCCAGGCTGATCGTTTGTCCCGTAGGGACAGGAGGTGGGTAAAAAGAGACATCAGGCAGATCCACTTTCCTGCGGCGATGCCTCAACCCAACATTGAAAGCGGCCACTTCCATCTTAAAGCAAAAGCGGCAGATCATTAAGCACTCACCTGAGAACTTGATCAGACTTTTAAATCACTCCTGCTCGTAGTTTTTATTGTTTCAAAACCTGCTTCAATTCTCAAATTTGTAATGACTGTAGTCCAATAACAGCGTGGACAGGAATTCACGGTCGTTCTGGTGCGTTTCAGTGATGCCATACTTTACTCTTATTTTTTCTGCAAGAACTTTAAGGTGCTGATCATTTTCTGAGCGTTCAGAAAATTCCAGAACTTCTTTGATCACATTGGCATCTTTGTCGTTAAGTAAGGAAACCTGCCGGTACTTCACCACATGTTCGGGATCCTGCTGCTGCAGGATGGTGTCGGCCAGGCTCACTTTATTGTTAAGCTCAACCACTGTTGTGCCCGCGAGCATGTCGCCAAGCCGCTGGCTCTTACCGGTTACCGCTATGCAGATCAGTCCTACAGGTCCATCATCAATAAGCCGCAACATCCAGCGAAGCAGGTAGCCACCAAAATCGGGTTGTGAGCCGTCGAGTTTTACGACCTTTATTTTGATGAGTTTTTTTCCCAGACTTTGACCCTGCATGAATGTTTCACAAAGCAGGTGGTAGAAAAAGAAAGGCAGAAGCACAATGAACATTATGGCCAGTGGCGTCTCGTAACTATTGCTGTTACTGTACGCAGGATTTCGCTGATAGGTGAGATAGGACGAAAAAAAATAAGCCACAATAAGAAGGTATGAGTACTTAAATACCAGGTCCAATGATATCGAAAGGAGTCTGAGCCCTACGCCGGCCGGCCGATATGCCAGTGTGACATTTTGGGTGCTGTTTATTTCAATTTCCATAAAATTGAGAATATTCTTTATATTCGACTAAATTAAGTTTTTAAGGTGAAGGAGATCACATTCCTGAAACAGAACGCCCAGAAATGGCAAGATTACGAGACGAAGATCTCGGAGCCGCTTCCTCCCGATCCGGCTGAACTTACAGGGATGTTTATTGAGATCACTGATGATCTCGCATACTGCCGCACAAATTTTAAAGGCAGCAAAACTCTTATGTATGTGAATGGACTTGCTGCGCAGATACACCAGCTGGTTTACCGCAACAAGAAGGAGAAAAAAGGCAGGCTGCAGAATTTTTTTCGACGCGAAGTGCCGTATACCTATGGCCTGTACCACCGCTACCTGCTGTACTCACTCTTAATAACTGCTGTAGCCACCCTCATAGGGGTGGTGTCTGAGAACCAGAATAGTGATTTTGTACGGGTGATCTTTGGCGACAGGTATGTGGATGAAACCCTTGCACGGATAAAACAAGGCAACCCTGTGGGAATTTATGGCGAAAGTAACCAGCTCTACATGTTTGTTTTTATTGCTTTCAATAACATCAAAGTTGCCTGCACTGTATTTGTGATGGGCCTTTTCACGCCCTTTGCAGCTTCTTACATACTGGTGTCTAATGGAATTATGCTCGGCGCTTTTTTTGCCATGTTTGCCAGACATGGCTACCTCGCTGATTCGCTTCGTATTGTATTGATCCACGGAACACTCGAAATTTCCGCCATTGTGCTGGCGGGAGCCGCTGCTTTTGTACTTGGGAACAGTTATTTGTTTCCCGGTACTCACACACGGCTGTATGCATTGATGCGCGGGGCAAGAAAGGGTTTGAAGATGCTCATGGGCCTGGTGCCCGTATTTCTCGTTGCTGCTTTTCTCGAAAGTTTTGTGACCAGATACACCGGCATGCCGGCCGTGTTTTACATCTTTATAATAAGCGCCTCGCTCTTCTTTATCCTCGGATATTTTGTGGTCCTGCCCGCATTGATGCTAAAAAAAAAACCAACACATGAAAACATTACAGTTTGACCTTCACAGGCAACGCACGATCGGCGAAAACGTTAGGGCTGCGCTCGACTTTTTTTTCAGGTCGCGGCAGCTTTTTTTTCCGCTGGGAATTCTGGCAGTCACAGTCATTGTTGCGGCTCTTAGTCTGGCCATTCTTATAACCGGAAATGCCAATTCGCTTGATAATATTTTTGCCTATAAAACACAACTCTCCAAAAACAGTTTTGCCGGCCTGTGCCTGGTATATTTATTATACGTGCTTGGACTCTTTATGCTGGTGCTGAACTGCTGCAGACAGATCTGGTTGTCAGCCAGCGAAAATCCGTCAGCCCTGGGCACTCCGCTCCTGGCCGATGCCTCCCGCAGCATCATTAACTTCCTCATTGTTTTTGTTTTGTACTCCTTAGCCGATAAGCTGCTGCTTTATGGCACTGAGATACTGGCCGCGGAAGTGGATTATTTCGCCGATGCCAGTTCGCTTGCAGGCAATCTGATAGTGTATTCACCAGTTCTTGTTTTCAGGCCATTTCTGCTTTATTTTTCACTGGTTACACTTTTTGTGGCCTATCGTGAAAGAACCGGAGTGGATGAGGCCCTCAAAAAGGTGTATGGCTATTCGGCAGTAAATCTGAGAAAGGTTTGGCTGGCCGGCCTGGTATACCTGCTGATTGCTTATACGGTACTGTTTCTTTTGCAGGTGTTCGTGTACATGGTGTATGAAACCTTATACGCGCAGTTTTCCATCAGCCATAACATGTTGTTTGCCGGATCTGTGTTTCGTTTTGTCTTCTTTTGTCTCCTCCTTACCTTAATGCAGATTGGGCTTGTGTTTGTTTTTGGCGCAATAGAAGATGAAAAAGAAGATATCTATATAAAAAGAAAACTGGATGAGATATGATAAAAAGGATCAGTTATCGGGGCAGAAGAGATATAGGGGCGGTTTTTACAGATAGTTTCGCCTACATACGGCTCAATTATAAATGGCTTTTCCTTAATCTGCTGCTTTTTGCCGGTGGATTTATGCTTGCAGGACAACTGATTTCGGGGCTTGTTCTTGGTCATGGCCTTGGTTTAACTTCTGCTGCTGTTCTGATGCGGGGCTCTATTTTTGTTACATCAATGCTGCTGGTGATGTTCATTAGTTTAGGGGTGGCCGGGGTGGTATACATGCTGGTGATAAACAAGTTCATCTTGTTAAGCGAAACATCTGATGTTGCAGCCCAGCCGCAGCCAAGGCAGATAGCAGAGGGCTTTTTCAGAGATTTCTGGCTGCTGACGGGTAACATTATACTCTTTGTGATTGTAATGACACTTTCTGCGGTGTTATTCTATTTTGTTATGATCGGTGTTTCAGAGATAGTTGGAACGCTTGTTGCGGCACTTTCTTTGCTGGTGCTTTTTGCACTGAGCCCGGTGCTGCTTTTTATGATGGTAGCTGCCTTTTTTGTGATACAACGCGACAGGCTGAATTTGTTTTCAGCGCTGGCTGTGGTGTCACGCTATCTGAAAGGGAATTTCTGGAATACCTGGGTGCTTGGTTTTCTGGCGATCTTAACTTATAGCCTCATGTCTTTTGTTGTGCAGTTGCCCGCCTTCGTTTTAAAAATGAAGGTGATTTTTAAAAGGGGAGCCGAAGGTTTTCAGGCTGAAATGACGGCAACCGAACTTGCCGTTACTGTTATCGGCGCTTTGCTCACGATGCTGGTGGCCGCACTCTTTTACCTGCTCTGTATTTTCCACTTCTCAAGTCTGGAAGAAAAAAAGGAGGGACATTTGCTCCGGGAAAAGATCAGTCAAATTTTGTAGACCATCCGCCTGTTCTTACATATTGGCTTTTTCTTTTTGTTGCCGCTTCTCCTTGACGCTGGCACAACCACCGACTCTATTGCTGTGCGGCAACTGGAAGTGATAAGACCTTCAGCTGAAATGGAGGAAAGGATATTTTCTTCGGATGATTTCAGTTACAATGAGGAGGCACACAGGGGGCCTGCAGTAAAAGATATGTTGCTGCATAAGCTGGCAGAATGGCTGTTTGGCGATACCGACTGGGATGCGCTGAGAAAAACCCGCAGCATTGCTGTATGGATGGTGGTTATCATCGGTCTGCTGATAGCCATCCGACTCCTCAGCCGTTCTGCGGTGAGTAAACTGGTGCAGGAAAATTCACTTCAAAAGCCATTTAGTTTGCAGGATGTGACCGAAGATATGCAGGAGGCCGATTTTGAGTCCAGGATCAGAGCGGCGATGGCTGCAGGCGATTATCGGCTGGCCATCCGCTGCCAGTACCTCTGGGTGCTATCAGAGCTTCACCACAGGGGCAATATTGTTTTTGCGCCGTCTAAAACAAATTTTGATTACTGCCAGGAACTGGAAGGCAGCGGACTCAGGAACGAGTTCCGCAGCCTGAGCCGCATTTACGACCATGTATGGTACGGTAAGTTCATGATGCAGCCTGAAATTTATTTAGCAACAGGCGACCTGTTTCTGAACTTCAGAAATAAACTTTATGACGAAACAAAATAAAAGACTGATTCTTTTTTTTAGCTGCTTTATTGTCATTGTTGCCGGTCTGCACTTCTATTTACCGCGTCCGCATAACTGGACCCGCAATTATCTTTCAGAAAGCAATGCTCCTTTCGGTTGTTCTGTTGTAGTGAAACTTATACCCGGGTCATTCGCTTCTGGTTTGCGTGTAAACAGTGAAAGTCTGAATAATCTGCAGCGGCGCGGAGAGTCACAGACTTCCTTGGTAATGTGCGACGATCAGGTAGCACTGAACAGGACTGAAAGTCTGGCACTTTTAAGATTTTTAGCAGAGGGCAACAAGGTATTGTTGTGCGGACGCAGGTTCTCGGGTTTGCTTGCCGATACGTTCCATCTCCATACCGTTGCACAGGGAAGTCCTTTTTATCCCTTGCAGAAGATCACAGGCGGCGCCGGCTCTGACCTGAGTTTTAAAGCGCCTTTTTTTAAAGTACGGAATTTTCATTACGCTCAGAAACTTACAGCCTCAGCATTCGCCGGTTATGACAGTACGCTGTTCACCACCATGGCTGAAGTGGACTCTGCCGCTGTTTTAATTGGCGCCGAAGTGAACGGTGGACAGCTGTTCCTTTGCACAACACCCGACCTGCTCACCAACTTTTTTGTAGCCCGGCATCCCAACCGCGAGGCAGCTTATACCATACTGAGCCTGCTGGCGAACAGGCGGATGGTGTGGGACGAATACTACAAGGCAGGCAAGGTGCGTGAAAGAAATCCGCTGGCATTAATTCATGGCAGCGATGCCCTGTACCATGCCTGGCTACTGCTTTTGTTCATCCTGGTGGTTTACGTGCTTCTGGAAAGCAGGAGACGACAGAGAGCAATACCGCTTATTACGCCTCCGGCCAATACCACGCTTGAGTTTGTGGCTGTGATCGGCAACTGTTATTTTAATGCAGATAACCACAAATATGTGGCCGCTGAAAAGATCAGGCACTTCTATGAGTACCTGCGCAGGACCTTTAGTCTGGATCCGGCTCTCGGAGATGCCGTAACGCATCAGCTAAGCAAGCTAAGCGGAGTACATGCTGAAGAGGTTAGCGAACTATTAAGAACCAGCAATGAATACCTCCATGCTGATGTGCTCAGCCAGGAGCAATTACTTACACTTAACGCGTTGATAACACGATTTAAAACAAGGAACAAACGATGAACGAAAACGATTTCAAAAGCAGGCTCGACCTCAAAGAATTCAGCAAAAGTATCACGGCACTCAGATCACAGCTTTCTGCTGTGGTTCTGGGACAGGAACAGCTCACCGACATGCTTATTGTAGCTTTGTTGTCGAACGGCCATGTGCTGATTGAAGGCATGCCGGGAGTGGCAAAAACCCTTAGCGCAAAATTGCTGGCACGCTGTGTTGACGCTTCCTTCAGACGTATACAGTTTACGCCCGACCTCATGCCATCTGACATTATCGGAACATCGGTTTATAATTTTAAGACCAGTGAGTTTGAATTCAAAAAGGGACCGCTTTTTGCAAACATCCTGCTGGCCGATGAAATAAACCGTTCGCCGGCAAAAACGCAGTCGGCTCTTTTTGAAGCCATGGAAGAACGTCAGATCACTGTAGATGGTACCACCTACAAGCTAAACGATCCTTTTATGGTACTGGCCACACAAAATCCGGTTGAACATGAGGGCACCTACCGTTTGCCCGAAGCACAGCTTGACAGATTTTTGTTCAAACTTTCGGTTGATTATCCGGGTGCCGAAAATGAGAGCAGGATACTTAAGAGTTACCATGAGGGGAAACCGCTGCCTGACATTGAAACGATTAACCCGGTAATTGGATCAGAAGAGATTGTATTGTTAAAACAAACAAGTTTGCAGGTTATTGCCGAGGAAAAGCTCCTTGATTACATTGTGAAGCTGGTTGGAGCTACCAGGCAGGATCCCTCTCTTTTTTTTGGCGCCTCACCGCGGGCCTCTATTGCCATTCTGGTTGCAGCGAAAGTGGTTGCCTGCATGCAGGAACGAGATTTTCTGACACCAGAGGACATCAGGTACGTTTGTGCGCCGGTATTGCGCCATCGTATTGCTTTAACACCGGAAAAGGAGATGGAAGGTATTGATGCAGATACTGTGATCAGGCAGATCATTGATAAAATAGAAGTACCCCGCTGAGATGAACAGATTATGGCAGATGTTAAAGTGCTTACACCTGAGTCGTCTCTGGTATCTGCTGGCCTTTGTTCTTACCGGTCTTTTTGTGGCTGCTTATTTTTACTGGTTTTTATTTGATGTAGCTTCGGCAGGCCTGGCCATTTTTGCAGCTGCCTGCACTGTTGATGTGTACCTGCTTTTCAGAAACCCACAGGCAGCAGGGGCCCGGCGTTCTCTGAGGTACCAGCGTCTGAGTAACGGCGACAACAATGAGGTAACGATTGCGGTAAATAACGGCTGTTCTTTTCCGTTAAAGCTGCGCGTTATTGATGAATTACCTGTTCAGTTACAGCTGCGGGATTTTATTTTGGTTACTCATTTGGCTGCCGGTGAAAGCAGGCAGTTCCGTTACACTGTGAGGCCCCTTCAACGGGGCGAATACCATTTTGGCAATATCAATCTGTTTTTCAGTTCGCCGCTGGGGCTGGCAGAGCGGCGTATAACTGTTGACGCCTCACTTTCGGTGCCGTGCTACCCTTCTTTCCTGCGCCTCAGGCAGTATCAGATACTTGCCGTGGGCAACAGGCTGAGTGAACTTTCACAGCGGAAGGTCAGAAGGATTGGTCACTCTATGGAATTTGAGCAGGTTGAGGAATACACCCGTGGCAACGACATCCGCAAACTGAACTGGAAAGCCTCCGCCCGCAAAAACAAACTCATGGTTAATCATTACACCGATGAGCGGGCGCAAACGATTTATTGTGTGATTGACATGGGACGGGCAATGAAAATGCCTTTTGATGGATTGACCTTGCTTGATTATGCCATAAATGCTTCCCTGGTGCTGGGGCATGTTGCCTGGATAAGACAGGACAAACCGGGTTTAATTGGTTTTGCTGAAAAGGTGATGTTTACTGTGCCTGCCTCACGAAAAGGTAATCAGCTGTTGCAGTTTCAGGAGGCACTTTACCATGCGGCAACCAATTTCGAAGAGCCGGCCTTTGATAAACTGTTGCACCACATGCAGCTGGTGCAGCGACAGCGCAGCCTGCTGTTGATGTTTACCAATTTTGAGAGTTTAAGCGCCCTTAAACGGCAACTACGGTACCTAAAAAAACTGGCATCAGGTCATCTGCTGGTACTTATATTTTTTGAGAACACCGAACTTACAGCATTGCTCAGTAAAGAGGCTACACAAACGCTTGACGTATATGAGCAGGCCATTGCCGGCAAATTTGAACTTGAAAAAAGACAAATTGCTGTTGAACTTCAGCGTCATGGTATAATTACGCTTTACACCCCTCCCTCTGAATTAACGATAAATACCCTGAATAAATATCTTGAAGTAAAGACCAGAGGCATGCTTTAATTGAGGATTAGATTTTTATTTATAAAAAAACCTGAACGATTCCTCCCCTCAGGTTTTGTTTTTTCTCTTCCCCTCTTGCTTACTCCCAGCCGATCTTACCTCGCTTCCCCATAGGTTTGCGTGCCCGACCGGCAAATATTCCAGCAAAGGATCAGTGTAGGGCTGCATCAAGGCGCAGCTCCTGATCTTCATTTATCAGAGAAAATCAGAATAAAACAGGAAATCTTCGCAAGATTTTTAGATTGTTTGGTCGGGTGAATAGAATGTTGTTCGGGGGTCCGGTCATATTTTTGTGATCTCCAGTTTTCAGTCTCATTTTTTCGTACTATTGTCGCGTTCCCTCAGGGAATACTCCGCTACCATGAAAAATCTTTTACTGTCGCTGCTGGCTTTGGGCTGTCTGCCTTTTGCTGCCCAGGTTGAATCGGCCTCCCAGCTGAAACCCGTTGAAACTTCTATACAGGATGTTTACCAGCCAAAGGGCAAAAGTTATGTACACCTGCGTTCAAAACGCGGGAATGAAGGTGTTGATCCCACCGATGAGGCAGACGAGATCCTTGAACTTCCGGTGAGGGAAATTGTTCTGGTATTTACGGAAATGGCCCCTGATAATGACCGCAAAAAGGCTAACCTGGAAAGGTGGGACAACCTTATCTATACTTATCCCGAGTTTTTTCAGCCGGGCACAAAGTACAGCAACATCTGTCAATGTAATGCTGGCGGCAACGAAGGTGAATTTAAACGTGTGCAGGGTTTTTATGTGTACTACAAGGGCGAGACTGCATCAGAGCCGGAACCGGTGGCGGTTGCTGAAACCAGGAAGGAGGAACCTGCAGCCGCAAAAGTAAAGGAAACGCAGAAAGAGCCTCAGAGGCAGGCAGCAGAACCTGTTGCCAGCCAGGAGAATAAAACAGCAAAAGTTTCGGAAAATACGACTGTTCCCGATAAAAATACAGAACAGAAAACCGTGCCGGTAAAAAACGAACCTATTGCCGCGTCCAAAGCTGAGCAGGACAATGAACCTGAAGCTGAGGAAGAGATGAGTGCAGAACCCCCGAAGATTGCGGCGCGTCCTGCACCGGTAAAAAAAGGCGGTAAAACAGCGCCCCGGAAGGCCAAAGATGCAAAGGCCTGCCGTCCTGCCTGCTACGGTTATGGTAATGAAGACATCGATACCTGGCTTCAGGAAAATATAGTACTCTCAAAAAAACAAAAACGCAAAGGCAGCAAACTCACGGCAAACCTTAGCCTTCAGCTCAATCATGATGGTGAAGTCACGAAGGCCCTGGTAACAGGACCACATCCCGATCTTAACAAGCAGATTCAGGAGGCTGCTCTCAAAATGAGTGAGTGGAAGGCCGCTGTGCGTAACGGGGTGGCGGTAAAGTCGCAGGTGCGCATGATGATAAAGTTTGATAACAGCAGCAAAGGTCTGAAAGCTGAGAATGTGATGGTAATTCCCAAGTTTCCGCCAAAATGCACCTGTGTAAGCGACAGGGAACTTTTTGGGACGGAATAAAGAGATGCGGGAGATGCCGAACTTTTCCGAAAAGGGTGCTAAGAGAGTTGAGAACATTCACATCAGCTACAGAGAGCTTCACCAGCAGGCACTTGCATGGTGATCAATAATTCAGCGCCAGACCCGCCCCAAATCCCATGTCGCTGTCATAGTGAACCCGCAGGCCAATATACCTGTTCACTATGTATCTTATCCCCAGCATGTATTCTCTGTCGGTATTCACCATAAATGCTGCGCGCAGACGTTTTGCAAGTGGAATGTCTTCGCGCATAAGCTGAAATCTTACGTATCCGTCGGTGAATACCTCCGCCTGGGCAATTACCAGCATGGGCAGTGTATAATTCATGCCCAGACTGAAAAAATTCCGGAGATCTTTCGTATTTGACTGTCCAAACAGATTTGTTTCCTTTTTATCGAACCCTTCTTTACGGTAACGCCAGTCGAAGCCAATAAAAGGCATCAGCCACTGCATTTTTCCAATGTAGCGCCCCACATGGGTTTCAGTTTCATAGCCATGATGATCATGGTAACCAAGCCTCCACTCTGTTCCAAAGCTCCAGCGTGTGTTCTGAATCATCAGTTCACCATCGTTCCCGTTTGTGGCAAAATCATTTTCCGCCATAAGATGAAATGCCCTGTCGTCTGAAAATAATTTGCGCCGGGCAGCCGCCGGGTGCTTTATCAGAGGACTGCCGGGATTGTCTTCATATCTGAATACCCTTCCCATGCCGCTCATCATGTGGTACAGGATGTGACAATGGAAAAACCAGTCGCCCTCCTGATCAGCATAAAACTCAATGGTATCAGTTTCCATGGGCATGATGTCGATGACGTTTTTCATTGGGGCGTTTTGGCCATGACCATTGATGAGCCTGAAATCGTGACCATGCAGGTGCATAGGATGCCGCATCATTGAGTTGTTGAACATGATGATCCGCACTATCTCACCCTTCCGGATCAGGACCCGGTCTGCCTCGGACAAAACCTTGTTGTCAAGGCTCCATACGTAGCGGTTCATGTTGCCTGTTAATTCAAACTTAAACTCCTTCACCGGCGAGTTTGCAGGCAGCTCTGTGTTTTCGGGAGAAACCAGCATGGCATAGTTTAGGGTCTTAATGTCGCTGATCGCATTCGGATCGTACTTGTCTTGTGCGCTGTGTACGCTGCCGTGCTTTTGCTGACTGCTTTTTTCGTTCTTCTTATCAGGCACTGCTCCGCTGATCTCAGGATACATCACTGCATTCATATCCATCTGATTGAGACTCATATTCATTCCCATGTCATCCAGGTCTCCGTTCATCTTCATCATGTCATTCATCATTTTCATGCCCTCAAAGTACTGCAACCCTGGAAGCGGATCTGCCAGCTTCCTGATGCCTCCACCTAAAAACAAGGCGGCACTCTGTATCCTGTCTTCAGCAGTGGCAACAAACTCTGAAGCGAATCCGCCAGAGTCTGGCAGCTGCACAATAATGTCATAGGTTTCTGAGACAGCTATCAGTAAGCGGTCCACCACCACCGGTTCCACGTCGTTGCCATCACTGGCAATAACTGTAAAACTGCCCGGCCCCCACTTAAGCCAGAAGTTGGTAGAGGCACCTCCGTTAGACACGCGCAGCCTTACCTTCTCGCCTGGCCGAAAAGAAGAGAGTTGGTTCTCCCTGCTTCCATTTATGAGCACCCGGTCGTAATACACATCACTAACGTCCATGGCCAGCATGCGTTTCCACTCGTTTACCAGTTTGGTTTTAAAATGTCCTGCTCTTATCGCTTCAGCATAACTCTGTGTAGTGTTTTTACGGATAGCAAACCAGTCGGAGGCATTGTGCAGCATTCGGTGAATGTTCTCAGGCCGGTAATCTGTCCATTCGCTCAGCATTACCGGTATTGCGGGCAGGGCGTCAAATTCGCTGCGCAGCGAGGGGGCGTCGTTTTTTTTGAGCATGATAAATGAACCATACATGCCTAGTTGTTCCTGCAATTCAAAATGACTGTGGTACCAGTGCGTGCCGTTTTGTACGATCGGAAAGCGGTACATGTAAGTACTGTGGGGTTTTATCGGCATCTGCGTCAGATAAGGTACGCCGTCTTCCTGGTTGGGAAGAATTAAGCCATGCCAGTGCAAAGCCGTGCATTCATTTCGTTCATTATGAACCCATATCTCGGCTGTGTCACCCTGGGTAAATGTAAGGGTAGGCATGGGTATCTGTCCGTTTACCGCAATTGCTTTGCGTTTTTTTCCTGTAAAATCAACCAATGTGTCCTTCACAAATAGATCATACCTCACAACTTTTTGCGACTTCACCTGAATAAAAAACAGCAGCAGCAGGGCCGGCAGCATGAGGTTTGCACAACGATCTTTCATACGGATTTAGTCGCTGATTATCTTATTGTTTCCGTTACTTTCCCACAACTTAGCATGGAACTGCCATAATAGGGGTTTTTGATTTGTTTCTCTTTGCTTAACCAGTTGGCCCCGTTCCCGTACATTGGGCAGTGATCCACAAAAACTTCGTAAGGCGGTTGCTTTGTTTTCATCATCCGATAGGTTGTTTCCGAGAGTGCACTGAAAATTTTTCTTTGTTTTTCAATCTTCTTCGTCAGGGCAATTGTACTGGCCTGCTCAGTCCATTGTTTCTGCAATTTCATGAACATCTCGTGTTCGTTCTTTTTCATTTTGTTCATTTCAATATTGTTAAGTCTGTTAAGCATTATGGTGGCTGCCTGCGATGCCGATGCGGCATCACCTTTTACCAGCGCGTCCTTGATCAGAAAATAGGACTCATATACCTTTACCAGACTGTCTTCTTTTTCCTGATCCGGTACGGCAGCGTTCATTTTTTCCGAGGTTGGTCTTTCAGTGAAGTTGGAGGCGCGAATAGAAGTGGCAGTGCGTTCATATCTGCAGCAGGTTTTCAGGGCTTCGTACGCTTTGTCAGGAGCAAGGTATTGCTCATTGTCGTAGCCGGCGTACGCAACTTTACGAAGCACCTCCCGCGGTTCAGTAACAGCTCCATTATATTCAACAGAAAGTATCTGAGTTTCTTTATTCCACTCAGCTTTTCTTACGCCCTTAATTGCGGCGGCTTCTTCAATGGTTTTTTTGCACATCTCGCAATTTCCTGACACCTTGAATTGGCCGCTGCTGATTGAACCTTTTGACTGGCTGTTTATCACGCCTGTACTCAGCAATGCTAACACAGCTATTGCAGCTCTTTTTTTAAATCCTCCTGTTTTTTTCATATTGTTAGTGGTTGGTTGGTTAAAAAGTTTGGATAGCTATAAGTGCGCCAGTTTTAGCCTCAGGCTGTTTGCCACAACTGACACTGAGCTCAGTGCCATGGCTGCCCCGGCGATCATCGGGTCTAATAAAAAGCCGGTTGCAGGATACAGTACTCCTGCTGCAATTGGTATGCCAATCAGGTTGTATATAAATGCCCAGAAAAGATTTTGTCTGATGCCGCGAACAATTTTGCGGGAAAGTTGCAGCGCCTTCGGCAATACCCTCAGATCAGATGTTATGAGGGTCATCCTGGCTACATCCATCGCTATGTCAGAACCTTTTCCCATTGCGATGCTTACATCGGCAAGGGCCATTGCCTCACTGTCGTTAATGCCATCACCTACCATTGCAACGGTTTTACCTTGTGCCTGTAGTTCTTTCACAAAGCCGGCTTTGTCGGCAGGCATAAAATCTGCTCTGTAGGTTTTAATGCCGGTTTTTCGGGCAACGGCCTCTGCGGTAGCTGCATTGTCGCCGGTAAGCATGTAAACCTCAATGCCCTGGCTTTGTAATTTTGATATGGCAGCAAAACTTCCCGTTTTTATAGAGTCTTCAATAGCTATTACAGCTAGCACCTTCCTTGAATTCGCGAACAAAACCACTGTTCTGGCTTCTTTGCGGTGTGAAGCCACCAGCTGTTGTACGGCGTTGTCGCGTACATTGTTCTCTTCCAGGAATTTTTCGTTTCCAATATAGTATTGTTCTCCACTGTGTTTAGCCCTGACCCCGCGCCCTGTTACATTCTGGTAATCACTCAACCCAACCAGACTCATATTTGCCGTGCCCAGATGCTCCACCACAGCTGCCGCCAGCGGATGTTCCGATCTCGATTCGATGGTGAAAAGTATTTTGTCGTAAAATGGTATGTTATCACTCTGCCATTCCATTGAAGTTACTTTTGGTTTTCCTTCTGTGATGGTGCCTGTTTTATCAAGTATCATCGCATTTACTTTATGTGCAGTCTCCAGGCTTTCGGCGTCTTTGATCAGTATGTTGTTGTCGGCGCCTTTGCCAATGCCCACCATTATGGCTGTAGGGGTTGCCAGTCCCAGTGCACAGGGACAGGCGATCACCAGCACGGTGATTGAGTTCAGAAGCGCGTAGGTGAGGGCGTTTTGGCCGCCCCAGAGAAGCCAGGTGAAAAATGTAATGATTGCAATACCGATGACCACTGGTACAAAGATGCCTGCAACTTTATCAACAAGTTTCTGTACCGGCGCTTTGCTCGATTGCGCGTTCTGCACTGAGCTTATGATCTGCGAAAGCAAAGTATGGCTGCCGGTTTTTTCAGCATGGAACACAAAAGTGCCATTCTGGTTGATTGTACCGGCAAAAACCTTGCTGCCAGTTTGTTTGATCACCGGCAGAGGTTCGCCTGTAAGCATGCTCTCATACACGTACGATGAGCCTTCGGTCACAGTTCCATCTACCGCCACTTTTTCTCCCGGCCGCACAACCACAACATCGCCCGGTTTTACCTCCCGCACAGGGATGTCCCGTTCACTGTTATCTTTTTTTATTCTCACGGTTTTGGGTTGTAAGCCCATGAGTTTTTTGAGAGCCGACGAAGTGCTGGCCCTTGCTCTTTCTTCGAGCAATTTGCCAATAGAAATGAACACAATTATAACAGCCGCGGCCTCGTAGTAAACGTGCGGGTGTAATCCCCTAGAATGCCAGAACTCAGGGTAAACCGTATTGAAGAGACTGAACAGGAAAGCAATGCCGGTACTCAGTGCCACCAGGGTATCCATGCTGGCAGTCCTGTGCCGCAGCTTTTTCCAGGCGCTCACAAAAAAGTTACGCACGAAAAAAAACACTACCTGGGCGGTAAAAAAAAGCGAAATCCAATTGGCACCTGGAATATCCATAAAAAACATGCCAATTACTACAACAGGGATAGTAAACATAGTGGCCCACAGAGTTCTTTTTTTGAGTTTTGTATAGGCTGCTCTTCTGGCTTCTTCCCCGGCGTCCCGCATTTCATCCTGCTCCAGCACCAGGTCATATCCTACCGATTGCACGGCTTTTCTGAGGTCATTCGGGTGAACCAGAGCCGCATCGTACTCCACTCTGGCGCTCTGACCGGCGAAGTTCACTGCTGCATTTACAACGCCCTCTGTATTGTTGAGTATTGATTCTACGCTCACAGCGCATGAGGCGCAGGTCATCTCCAGTACCGGAAAGTTTTGAATTCTGATGTTTGCAGGCATGGCTATTTATTGTTCTGCAAAACTAATACCCCGGGGTGCGAACGACCTTATACAATTCCCGATGCTTTTTATATGATTTTCTGTAAGGTTCTTTCCTGGAGGTTAAAAGCCGCCACGCTGCGGGTTAAAATTATGAATTGGCTTGTGTAGCCAGCCGCGGTCGAGATCAAGACCAGGGGAAGATCAGGAGGACTTTCTCGATCCTGCAGAGCACACCTGTATGCCAGTTAATTACAGCGAGTCAAGGTTTTTGCGAATCTGGCCGCCGGAGTGCGACTTTTTGTAGGAAGAAGGAGTGGCTCCGGTGATTTTTTTGAATTGCGTGGACAGATGCTGAACACTGCTGTATCCTAGTTTGTCTGCAATCTCGTTCATGTTTAGTTCATCGTAAAAAAGCAGCTCTTTAACCCTCTCAATCTTCTGCCTGATGATGAAGTGTTCAAGGGTGATGCCTGCTACGGAGGAAAAAAGTCCACTCAGATAATTGTAGTCGTAGCGCAATTCTTCGCTCAGCACTACCGACCAGTTGAATTTAATGTCCACATGTTCGCTGTGATGAATCTTCTGCACTATCAAGGTCTTTATTTTCTCGATCAGCATCATTCGCCTGTCATCTATCCTTTCAAATCCCAGCGCCTTTAATTTTTCATCGAGCTCACTTATCCTTTTATTCGTTACCGACTCATTCTGCACCACCACTTCGCCAAGGTTTACGCTCAATGGCACCCATCCAAGATCCTCGAAAAGTTCCTTTACCACCATTATGCAACGGCTGCATACCATGTTTCTGATGACAATCTTCATAAAGTAAAGTTATCATTCGGATAACAAATCAGGAAATGCTGCGGTACTTTCACGGAATTTTATAAAGAAGAGGCAGTATTGTGTAAAGCGGGCAAAAAATGTTCTCTTTAGCTTTGCGGCGTTAAAGGAGTGAACAATGAAAACACTGAAATTTAAAACAAATATCAAATGCCCGGGCTGCCTCTCTAAAGTCACACCCGTCCTTAACGATACTGACGCCATCAGCAGCTGGAACGTGAACATACTGACCCCGGAAAAGACTCTTACGGTTGAAACGGAGACATTGAAGGCGTCTGAGATTATTGAGCTGATAAAACAGATGGGCTTTACAGCTACCGCTGTGTGACAAGCAGTAGCGTTGAGGTAACCCGCCATTTTCCATGGTAGGCCAGGTTGAACCAGATTGTATCAGAATCCTGATTTGTGTTGCAGCTGGCTCCTGACCTCATTTGCCTGGTGACTAAACAGTAAAAGGCAGTTTACGGGTCCCAGGGAAATGGTCTGGGTATTTCCGCGATCTGCGCGCAGCAGACCCTATATATTTATCACCCCCAGCGTTGTTGTAACACCGGTTGAAACTGAAATGTTATTAAGAATTACCTGGTTGTAAGGTGAAGCAGGCACTACCGATACCGTATAGTTTCCCGCCGGTAATCCTTTGATGATAAAATCACCTGCTGCATCAGGACCGGAGGAGTAAGCCGCAGAGGAAGTGCTTGCAGTTATTACTGCTGAAACATTTGGTTGTGACAGTGAGCCCTGGATAGCGCCGGAAATTGCATCAGTGATGGTCCTTATCACAGGTTTCAGCTGGTAAGTGCCGTTTCCTGTCAATACCACCGACTGGTTGGCGTCAAAATCAAGCAGAACCGAGTATGCCACGCCGGGCTGAAGTTCCTGATGTACCTGAAGTTTCAGACCCGACTCAGACCCGCTTGGTATCGTAAGCGGGTATTTGACACTGTCTACCACTACAGAATTGTTGGTGCCGAGGATCAATCTTATTTGCTGCACTTTTTTCAGGGTAACACTGCCGGTTGCTATCAGCGTATCGATGCCGTTGGTAAAATCCAGCAGGTTATATATACCGGGATTTACGTTCAAAGTAACTGCTTTTCCATTGCCTGTTAGTTCAACTGCCTGCAGATCGATGTTTACTGCTGTAAAGTTTCCTGGAGCGTCAGTCAGTCTCACAGAGTAGGGGGTTGGAGCGGTGGTTGTGGCAGGCGTTTCTTTCTTGCAAAAGAACAGCAGCATACAGGTAGCCGCAATGATCAGGTTTAGTGCAAATTTTTTCATGGTTGGTGGTTTAGTTTAGAGTAATGACTGTCAAATTCGTTTTTACCCCCAAACCTGAATGTTAAAGTAACTGAAAAAGCATTAACCGGCTTTGGTCCTTGATAAAGCGGTTCTGGCCCGGTGTTGAACATTTTTTCCTGCCAGAGCATAGATGAGACCTGCTTTTTATTTCTGCGTTTGTTGAGCCACGAAAGAAGCATGTATTGTAAAGTGAGGATGCCGCAGATTATGAACGATTGAAATTACTTGCCTTATTAGCTACCTTGCGCAAAAAAAGTAATAGTTTATGGCATTAAAAGAACAGTTGCAGAAATTGGCGAAAGAGAAGAACTCGCCATGTGTTTCTATTTCATTGAACACTCACCGGACACATCCTGATAATACACAAGACGATATATTGCTCAGAAACCTGCTGAAAGAAGCCGAAAACCGGGTTATAAATGAATTTGGCAGGAAATCTGTTGCGCCTCTCCTTGAGAAGATCAGAAAGGTGAACGAAGAGATTGATGTAAACCATAATCTGGATAGTTTGCACATATATCTTTCCAACAGCACCCAGGAGGTTGTGAGATCTTCCTGGAAAACCGAAGTTAACAGCGTTCACATCTCCGATGGTTTTGCTCTCCGTCCCCTTATTAAAAATTACACCCGAAACGTAAATTATTTGGTAATGCTCCTTTCACAAAGCGGTGTTCGGTTGTTTGAGGCAGTTAATAACGACATTACAGGAGAGGTGAAGAATGATGATTTTCCGTTCTCTGAAAACAAACACAATAACACTGATCCAGACAGGGTAAGTGATGCCCGATATCTGGATGATCTGGTACGTGAGTTTTTAAATAAGGTTGACAAAGCCCTGGTTAAGGTGCATAATGAAACGGATTTGAAATGTGTGGTTATTGCTACGGAAGACAATTACAGCCGGTTGTTGCAGGTGGCCGACAAACCAGGTGTTTACCTGGGTTATGCCAGTATTGATTACAACAGGGTTGAAACGCATCACATCGCAAAACAATCGTGGGAGCTGGTAAAGGAAAAGGAGGAACATAGCCGGACTGAAGCTGTTAAGGAAATGCAGGAAGCCGTAGCGCAGGGAAAGGTGCTGACAGACCTTCAGGAAATCTATCAGGCAGCTATTGATGGCCGCGGCGACTTACTTATTGTTCACAAAGACTTTTCGCAGGCAGTGGTAATGAAAGATGAGCGGACATTTGATTTGGTGGATGACGCTGGAAAACCAAATACCATCGACGATATTACCAGCACCATAGCCTGGGAAGTGATCTCAAAAAAGGGAAGGGTGATATTTACCTCTCAGGATGAAATTAAGAAACTGGGAAAAGTAGTGCTTAAAACGAGGTACTGAGCCACTGCCGGAAATAAGAAAGGGATGTAGGAACGGTTAGTTGTTTTGCAGACCAGATCAGGGAGGCTTGATTTTTTAATCCAGCCACTTTTTTCTGATTTCCGACACCAGTTTTTCGAGCTCTGCTTTTTTGCTGGCTTTTGTATAAAAACCTGCTGCGCCCATTTCCAGCAGCTTTTCCCGCTCGGTTTTGTTTCTGCTGGTGGTAATAATAACCACCGGCACCTGCCTGAGATTTTCGTTGGCCTTTATAAGTTTTATGGTTTGCTGCCCCGAAAGACGTTGCATGTTCAGGTCCAGCAAAATGAGATTCGGCATTGATTCGCATTTACTTAAAAAGTCAATGGCTTCATCTCCGTCAAATACTGATTCTACAAGCAGGTAAGGGACTTCATGTTCAAGTGCCCCTCGCAGAAAATGCTGGTCATCTTTATCATCGTCAACAATCAATACGTATTTGGTAACGGTGTTTACGTTATCATCAGTTAGCTGGGTTGGTGTCATAACCGTACTTTGAAAAGCCTTTGCCCGAAGGCACATTATTTGCGCGGCTGTGAGACGAGGGAGGATTGGCTGTTATTGATGAAATTTTTCCCCGAACTAACGGAATACTGCAAACGAACTGCGCTGCTCAGAAAATAAGGGGAAAGGAATTTCGTCTAAAAAAAACGGCAATTCGTCGGTTATTGCGGGTCTGCCGGAAGAGTCCGGAGTGCGCCAGATGTGAGACGGCAAAGCTCGGGTGCTCCAGTGATCTATCGGGATGAGCGGGCAAGTGCGCCGGCATGAAGCTGTATATTAATACTGTGAATTGAGCTCCGCGCTTGCAATCGGGGGAAACAGATGGCGCGCTATGGACTGGCAGAAAAAATTGCGAAATCTGTCATAGTGTAATCCATGGAAAATAAAATGCTGTTATTAATTGCCTTGCATCTATAAATCGTACTTGGTCAATCAAAGTGGCCGCTTCACAATTATTTGAGCGTTTTTCAGCAGGCCTTGTTTAAGGCCGGATTGATCTGTCTCTTTCCCAGGGCTGCTTAATCCTTAAATCTTTCAATATCGCGGGAGTTCACCACATGCTCTTTGCCGGGCTCAAGCTCCACATCAAAGGTAAAAACACCCCTCTTGTCAATGGCCATCCTAAGTTCTCCAAAGTAGGTGTTTGAAAGAGTGGAGTAGGTTTTTTTGGGATCAAAACCGGTGTCTGCACCTTTGTCCCAGATGCCAACTTCTATCTTTCCGGTAAAATGCAGGCGTTTGTTGCTGCTCATTATTGCGTAGCTGGCGCTCTTGTGTTTGGGATCGCGCTGGTAAGTAAATTCAATTCTGCTTATCTGCATGCCGTACTGTTCGGCAATAAGTTCGTAGGTGTTGTTCTCATTAAGTACTGCCTCCAGTGCTCCACGGTTGTTGGTGAGTGGTACAAAAGTAGTATCGTTGATGTTGTTCAGCTGGAACCGTATGTCGTCGAACAAACTGTAATCCTGCAGGATCAGTGTGTCTTCAATAAACGAAAGCTCAATTGGCAGTTCTTCAGAGAAAGCATAAATGTCTTCTGCGCCTTTTCCATTAAATCTGTCTGAACTGAAAAAGCCGCGTCCAGCTGAACGGAAATGTGTAAAACCGAAGTCATTGGCCTGAGAGTTTACAGGTGGCTTCAGATTTCTGGCCTGTTGAAACTTGCCTCCCTGCACTTCTGAACTAAAAACATCGAGCTGTCCCATTCCTGCAT
>JAEZDS010000187.1 GCA_023433205.1 Bacteroidota bacterium | reverse complement strand
CTACAACATGAATGCCAGTGCAGATCTTTTGCCGAAACCGCTGTTTTTCGCTACAGAGACCTTTTGTGAATTCAGAACGTGAAAGATTTTCCATTTCTGTGCCCATTTATTCCACACTTCGAAAAAAGCTCTCACCTGAGGAATTTAGTTCCCGTATGGTCTTTTATCATTAACATCGCCGCGTTTGCCTTATACTTTATGGTCTTTACCGATGAAGTGTTTCCATCAGGGCAACTGCAGTCTGCAGCCTGCGGCCTGGTACAATTATTTTAGCTGGTTTGTGAACAGTAAATCGAAAAGGCCATGAAAAATATTTTTCTCAGTTTGATCATTATTTCTTTCGCTTCACTTACAGCCCAACCGGATGATGAGATAAAATGGATGTTTGGTGTTCACGGCGGTTTTAATCAGTACCGTGGTGACATGGGGAATGGCTGGTATGCCACTAACCAGGCGGCCTACAGTTTTGGGGGCGCCTCGTTCACTTACTTCCTTAACCGCCATTTCGACCTTACCTTGTTTGGCACCAGGGGCGATGTGGGTTATCAGCTTCCCTGGAACGAAGAAATTGTGGGCCAGCGAAATGGGTTTCTGGTGCGTAAAACTACCATTGATCTGCTTGCCAAATATTATTTTATCGGAAGAGAACCTTTTTTTCAGCCCTATGTTTTTGCCGGTGGCGGAATTCTGATGCAGGGAGGACAGGGCGATAACTCAAATCCCGCTCAGCGGCGTTTTGATGCATCCCTGCCATCTGCGGGTTTTGGTTTTAATATCCGCTTCGCGCCTTTTTTACTATTGCAGATCCAGGAAACCTTCTCCCGCACCAATGCCGATTATGTGGATTACCGTGTAGCTGGAGGAAATGATATGTATCTGATGCATTCTATAGGATTGCTTTTTAGTATTCCCAAACCATCGGTTAAACGAAATGGCCCCGACCTGGTAGTTGATAAATGCCCCAAGCTGCCAAAAGAACTTGAGGCTAAAAAGCAGGCAAAAAAACGCAGCAAGGCCAAAGAACGGGCTGAAAAAAAACGCAGAAAGTAACTGCGGGGAAAAAATTACGCAGTTTAACCTCAGGGCCTGCAGTCTGAGTGCCCTTAAAAGCCATTTTTACTGGTACGGGAATTCCTTTATTTGTTCTGAGCTTATTTAAAAGCTGGCTGAACCTTTAGGTTCCAATATTAGCTTATGTCTGAGGCTACCGGCCGAAATATGATACGCGCCTTTGGCGTTTTTTTACTGCTGATCTCTGTTACTACTGTTGCACAAGCTCAGGAAGAGGATTCGTTACGTTTGTACAAAAAACTTAAGAAAGCTGCCTATAAACACCGTCTTACACGAATGGCGTATGATGCTCTATTTGTTGATCCCGAACCACGCGAATACCCTGTTCAGCCTGCGGCTCCCGCTGAGGAGAAACGCGTGAATCCTTATTTGCTTTATCCGGGAAAGATCATCAGGAAAATTAATGTTACCGTGCTCGACCCCTTTGGTAATACGGTAAACGATACGGTGCAGGGAAAGATAAATCTGTTTCAGAAGGCCGGCAACAGACTGCACATCACCACCCGTCGTTGGGTGGTTCTTAACCGTCTGCTCTTCAGTGAAAACGACACCGTAAATCCTCTCGCATTCAGCGAGAGCGAACGTGTGTTACGTGAATTTTTATTCGTGAACGATGCACGGGTTTTTATTAGTCCTACCCCCAGCCGCGATAGTATTGATGTGAATGTAGTTGTTCACGATAAATGGCCATTAACGGTGCCGCTAATGGTAACTGACATAGCGGCAAACGCAAGGTTAAGGAACACCAATCTTTTCGGACTTGGACAGCAGTTCGAACATTATGTTGGGGTACAGCGGCCTGACATGTATGATTTTAATGGCTTTTACAACATCGCCAATATCGACCGCACCTTTATATCATCAAGGCTGGGATATGTTCATAATCCCATCTATACCAGCGCGCACCTGGTTTTTGACCGGCCCTTTTATTCGCCGCTGGCAAAATGGGCCGGCGGTCTGGCTTTAAATCACACCTGGCGCAGGCACGAGTACCACGACAGCATTGCCGGAACTGACAAGCACATTCCCCTGAACCTTTTTAATTATGATGTTTATCTGGGCAAAAGTCTCAAGTTCAGCAAAAGCAAAAGTCTCTTCAACCAAAGTACGAACCTTATTGTGGGAGCCAGACATTTCAACAACATTTTTCTTAACAGGCCAGCTGCGCAGATCGACACTGCCCGCTCGCACCGTAACTGGGGCGCTGTGATCTGTAATATTGGTTTTGCTATCCAGCAGTACTATAAGGACAAATATATTTACAGGTTTGGTGCCAACGAAGATGTGCCCGAGGGCCTGATTGTACAGTTCATATACGGAGGCTGGAAAAGGGAATTTGATAAGGTGCGTTATTACAACGGTTTTGAGGTGGCCAGAGCCAGGCATTTTGATTTCGGTTACCTTTCAGCCACAGTGTCATACGGTGTTTTTTATAATGTCAAGGTTCCGAATGACGTAACCACAAATCTGCGGCTCAGCTATTTCAGCGAACTGCTCAGGCAGGGCGACTGGTATTTCAGGCAATTTATCAATTACAGTTTTGTACACGGCGAGAACAAATTATCGGGTGAGAAGATCACACTTCGTCCCGACGAGATGTACGGTTTTAACAACGCCACGCTCACCGGAAATACCAAAATGCTGGTCAATTCAGAAACGGTGGCATATATGCCGTATAATCTGGTGGGTTTTAGGTTTGCTCCAGTACTGATGATCGGCCTGGGAATGATCAGTGATCAGGAGGTTCCTTTTGGAAAAAGCAGTTTATTTCAGGGCTATTCGCTGGGCCTGATGATGCGGAATGAAAACCTGCTCACCAGCACGTTCCAGGTGTCCTTCGGCTTTTATCCCTTTTTGCCCGATGGGCGTACCAATGTGTTCCTCTACAATCCGGTAGGAAGTTTTAGTCTGCGCGTAAGGGGATTTGCCGTGGGCAGGCCTGATTTTGTCTCTTATTACTGAATGAGGTTTTTATTCACCAAAAGGCGGCGGTATTTCCCCGGTTTTGAGGTTTTGGCGCCGATTTTCCGGCTGGTATATAATTAGCATGGTGAATGCAGCCAGGGTTTAAAAGATATTAAACGAATGGACATTGTTTTTCTCTAATTGTTACATCGATAGTGTTTACATTATCATAAAAGTGGGTTTAATAAAAATGTAATATATCAAAACAATGTTCGTAGAAAATGGCGGTGAACTTCATCGCCATTTTTCTTTGTCACCTATTAAAAAAATATATATCATGAGTGAAAACAAAGACCTGCAGGGGCAGGAAGGTATCAAAAAGCTCACAGAGCTTGTAAAAGACATCAACATTTGTATGTTTTGCACCTTAGGGCATGGCGATTATTTCGATACGCGGCCAATGGCAACAATGCAGGTAGATGATCTGGGAAGAATGTGGTTCCTCAGCGACAAGACCAGCGACAAACACCAGGAAATTAAGAAAGACCGCAAGGTGCAGCTGATCTACGCCAAGCCTGGATCTTCTGAATTTCTTTCGGTAAAGGGAACCGCGTTCGAGACACGAGATCGTAAAACGTTGGATGAAATGTGGTCCAAACTTGCAGAGGCCTGGTTCAAAGGGGGCAAAGATGATCCAAACCTGGTAGCTATTTGTGTGACTCCTAACGAAGCTTATTACTGGGATACCAAACATGGCAAGATGGTATCGCTGTTAAAAATTGCCGTATCGGCTGTCAGCAGAAAAGTGATGGATGGTGGGGTAGAGGGGCAGATAACCTTAGAGAAGAAATAACTTCAGAAAATAGTTTTTTGAAAAAGACACGCCAGGAATGGTGTGTTTTTTTTTGCCAAATTATTATTTGAATCCGCAACTGCGTCCAGCCCCTTTCACAGCTTTTTTGCTCAAATAATCCAGTATTTACAGGATTTTACAAGCGATTTTTTTCCATTTTTCTATGTATGGCCTCTGGTTCCTAACCCCCTTTTTAGCCGACAACAAACGTTTGTAGTCATTTACAATCGAATTTAAATGCGTAAAAACCGAGTCCTGTTTTTAACCCACCACACCTTTGTCATCGCCGGCCGGTTCTCCTAAAATTCAGAGTGCCAGGCTGCGTAAACAAAATAGTAAATAACAAAGATCAAAAAAATGACAAAGATTAAAAACAACATGCAGATAACTGGAAGACTGGGGGCAGATCCGGAAATAAGAACATTAAAAGATGGCAGAAAGGTGGCGCGTTTTAGTATCGCTGTGAACGATTCGTACACCAATGCCTTCGGCGCATTGATAAAAGATGTACAATGGCACCCGGTGGTGGCATGGAATGGTCTGGCCGCCCAGGTGCAAAAAAACTTGGGCAAAGGCAGCCCGGTGGTAATTGAGGGCAGGATGGTGAAACGCACCTTTATCAATAAAGAAGGTGAGAAACGTTACATACTCGAGATTGTGGCAGACGAATTTTCTCTCAATTATCAGAAGGCTGCATAGCCGTACGACACACAATACCATAAATATAAAAAGTAAAACAAATAAAAACAGAAATCATGAACACAAACAACAGAGTACAACTCACAGGCAATCTGGGCAGAGACCCTGAGATCCTGACTTTCGAAAATGGCGGTAAACTGGCAAAGTTTTCACTTGCCACCCGCGAAGAGGTGATCAGATCGGGCGAAATAACCGAGAACACCCAGTGGCATAACATCTCCGCCAGAGGAAAACTGGTAGAGCAGATCCAGGCTGAATTTAAAAAGGGCAGCTTCGTAAGCGTGGAAGGGAAACTGGTAACCCGTATGTATGAAGATAAAGCCGGTCAAAAGAAGTACTTCACAGAGGTGATCATACACAACGCCCGATTGAACAATACCGCGTCCTGAAAAAGCGGAATGCCGTAGCTGAAGCCTCCACTTTTGTGGGGGCTTCTTTTTTGTGCGCCACGCACGTTCGTTAACTATAGGGTGTGAGTCCCGAACGAGAGTTGCAGTACTTATCGTTAGCAGAGGGCAAGGGTGTCCACCGTGAGGAGGAATCTGAAGGAAGTCTAATGCAA
>JAEZDS010000185.1 GCA_023433205.1 Bacteroidota bacterium | reverse complement strand
GGAGGGGATATATGAGTTGTTTGACAGGGAAGAACAGGATGGGGCAGTAAAACTGAAAGCATTCCTTGCAGAGGCTGAAACAAAGTACAACCTGGCTCTTAGTGATTTTATCTTCAAACCGGCGCACAGCGCGTTGGAGTTTGTTAACCTGAAGTTTCTCAGTTTTTTATTCCGACTCACAATTTTCAGCTCCTTTCATACACATGTACGGAAATATTTCCGGAGCCGGAGGCTGATACAGCTGATGGAATTTCCCATCCTCTTTCTTGGAGGATCTCCCCAGAATATCCCTGGTTTGTACAGTCTCATGAATTATGCTGCGCTTAAACTCGGCACATGGTACCCAGAAGGCGGGTTTTCAACTGTAACAAATGGCATGGCGGAACTGGCGAGGGAACTTGGTACACGCATACATGTGTCGGAAGCGGTTACCGCTATTTCGGTGGAGAACGAAAGGGCCAGTACTGTTACAACAGAAAAGACCATGTACGAATTTGACGCGGTGATATGTGCAGCTGACTATGCTCATGGTGAACAGCTTCTGGATAAGCGGTACCGCAATTATAGTGAAGAGTACTGGAACCAAAGAGTGTTTTCTCCCTCAAGCCTTATTTTTTATCTGGGCATCAATAAGCGGCTGCCGTCCCTGCATCATCATAATCTTTTTTTCGACACAGAATTATCGCAGCATACCGATGATATCTACAAAAATCCCAGATGGCCTGAAAATCCCCTGTTCTACGTTTGCTGTCCGTCGCGCACCGACGCTTCAGTGGCACCTGCAGGGCACGAAAATCTTTTTATACTGATGCCTGTTGCTGCGGGGCTGGAAGACAGCGCAGAGATCAGGGAAAGATATTTTCAGTTAATTATAAAAAGATTGGAGGCTGTGAGCGGTGAAACAGATCTTTCGGCGCACATTGATTATAAAAGGAGTTACTGTATAGACGATTTTAGCATGGATTACAATTCATTCAAAGGAAACGCCTATGGTCTTGCCAATACTCTCACCCAATCGGCCTTTATGAAACCTGTTTTGCGTAATAAGAAAATAAAGAACCTTTTTTACGCCGGTCAGCTGACTGTGCCTGGTCCTGGCGTGCCTCCGGCAATTATTTCCGGACAGATCGCCGCAAAAGCGCTTTTAAAAACCTTTTAAATTACTCTGCCATGAAACAGATTTTTGATCAGCTTTCAACGGACTTCAGCAAGACAGTAACACGCAGATACAGCACCAGCTTTTCGCTGGGGATAAGGTTTTTGCATGGCAGTTTGCACCGGCACATTTATGCAGTGTATGGTTTTGTGCGACTTGCCGATGAAATAGTGGATAGTTTTCATGGTTATGACAAAAGTGTTTTGCTCGACAGATTTGTAGAGGATACGTATGAAGCCATAGAAGGCAGGATCAGTCTTAACCCTGTTCTGAATGCTTTTCAAAAAACCTACCATCAGTGTAATCTAAGCCATGAGCTTGTTGATGCTTTTTTCAGGAGTATGAAGATGGATCTTCAGCAGTGTAATCACAATACTATCTCATATAACGAGTATATTTTTGGTTCCGCTGAATCGGTTGGCCTTATGTGTCTTAAAGTGTTCACACATGGCAACGATGATCAGTATAACAAGCTCAGGTACTATGCCATGAAGCTGGGCAGCGCTTTTCAGAAAGTGAATTTTTTGAGAGATGCGCAGGAAGACTATCAGACCCTGGGAAGGAATTATTTCCCCAATGTGAACCTGGCAGATTTTTCCGCTGAGCAGAAAAGGCAGATAGAGCTGGATATTCGTGCCGATTTTGAAATTGCACTTGTTGGAATAAGGCAACTGTCTCCCGCTGCCAGAGGCGGGGTTTACCTTGCTTACTATTATTACTGGAAACTGTTTCAGAAGATATGTAAGGCTGATGCAGCAGAAGTAATGCGCAGAAGGATCAGAATACCCAATCTCAGTAAAATCATCTTCATGTTTAATTCGTATCTGCGTTTTCAATTCAATTTGTTATGATGAGAAATATCCTAAGTTTTTGTTTTATGTTATCTTTTATGTACGCTTATAATATGGACATTTTAGCGGTCAGGAAAATGTTCTACGCTGCGGCTGAAAATGAAAAAAACAGCTCAGCGTTCATGGATTACATGAGTAAACTGAATGAGGACGATCCAATGGTTAAGGGGTACACCGGGATGGCACACATGCTGCTTGCCAAAAACAGCATTAATCCTTTTACAAAATCAACACATTTTATGAAAGGAAGACGTTTGCTTGACCTAGCTGTCAATTCTGACAGTAATAATGTGGAGTTGCGGTTTCTGCGTTTAACCGTACAGATAGAAGCACCCTTTTTTCTGGAATACAGCGGACAGGTAGACGAGGATAAAAAAGTGATAAGGACCGCCCTGCCGCAGCTCGGTGATCGTGACCTGGCCGAGAGGATAAAAAAATTTTTTGAGTCCAGAAAACTCAGTACTATATAGTTAACTTTGATGTAAATGACCGTTTTGTTGAATGTTTTGATTGTGCTGGTTGCCTTTGTGGCAATGGAAGGCGTGGCCTGGCTCACTCACAAGTACGTTATGCATGGCTTATTGTGGGGATTGCACCGTGATCATCATCAAAAGCGACACGATTTAATAATGGAAAGGAATGATTTTTTCTTTTTGTTCTTTGCCATACCCGGCATTGCAGGTCTTCTATCCGGTTCCCTTAATGGTTTTGATTTTCGTTTCTGGATAGGCGCCGGAATTACCCTTTATGGCGCGGCCTATTTTCTGGTGCACGATATTTTTATTCACCAAAGAATCAAAGTGTTCAGAAATACGAATAATTTGTATTTCCGTGCCTTGCGTAGAGCCCATAAAGTACATCACAAGCATTTAGAAAAACATGAAGGGGAATGTTTTGGAATGTTACTGGTGCCTATGCGTTATTTTCGTGAAGCCGCAAAGGTAAAACAATGAAAAGCCTTTACCTTCTTGTTGATCTTGGGGCGATGCTGGTTCCTTTTCTGTTTTCATTTCATCCCAGATTAAAATTTTATGTCCGTTTCAGGGCTGCTTTTTTGGCCATCTTTTGCGTGGGCATACCATTTGTTGTGTGGGACGTTGTGTTTACAGAGGCAGGCGTGTGGGGATTTAATGAGCGTTATCTGCTGGGGGTAAATGTTTTTGGCCTTCCGCTTGAAGAGGTTCTTTTTTTTGTTTGTATCCCATTTAGCTGCCTGTTCACCTTTCATTGCCTCAATGTGCTGAAGTTTCCGCGTCCAACGCCTGAAAAGGCCGGCAGGATGATTTTGTTTGCTGGTGTTTTGTTTATCCTCATTGGTGTGTTTTCGGCGACAAAATTATATACTTTCTGGACTTTGACTGTTTCAGGATTGATCATGGCTTATGTCGGTTTCAGGAAGCGACCCTACCTTGCCTTATTTCTGGTGAGCTATCTTTTGTTATTGATCCCTTTTTTTGTGGTGAATGGTATACTAACCGGAACCGGGCCTGATGAAGCCATTGTATGGTACAACAATGAAGAGAATTCCGGCATTCGCGTTTTGACCATTCCTGTTGAAGATTTTGTGTACGGCCTGCTGCTTATTTTGCTTAATGTTGCGTTGTTTGAATTCTTTAAAGGGCGCGAACGATCGGAAATAACGTGAGTTGTCTGAATGAGTGGATACTTTCACTCACTGCAGAGGTTTTTCACGGTGCAACGCTTTTTAAAAAGATGTGTCGATTTAAACAATATTGTTAGCTTTATCCCATGAAAAACAGAATCATAATTGATCTTTCAATTTTTAATTCTATTTTAAGAGAATTAAAAGCAGTTCGCAGAGAACTGAAAGCTATTAAAGGAGAGCAGGAGAAGAAGCCTGTTCCCGCCAGGCAACTCAGCGACGCGGTTCACACCTCCGAGGTGCTGCGCATTCTCAAGATTACGCCTGCAACGTTGAACGCGTACGAGAAAAAGGGATTGCTGAAGTATCACAAGGAGGGGCGCAATAAGGTTTTTTCGCAGGCTGAAGTATTGGCCTTTAAGAAGAGCAGAGGAAGAAGAAAACGACTTACAAGGAATATATTAAAAGAAAAATTTACCGAAAAAGGTAAAAAGTAAAGATCGCGGGGCAGCTTGTTTTTCGGGTAAAGAAAAAGATTTTGTAACTGACAGATTCTTTCGTTAATACTGACGCTGCCCATTTTTGTAGGTCGCTAAAATAGCATCATAGCCGCGGTTTTTGATGCTGTCCAGTTTGCCGGCAGCTTCCTCCCGGGTTCGAAAACTTCCCAGCAACACCTTATGCCATCCATCTTCCCGAACCATATATATTTTGCCGAGTCCGCTGAAGGTTTTTACGTCTGGCGCATGTTTGAAAGCACCCAGCTGAATTGTATAAATTGTGCCATCAGCCGGCAGCATGTCGGCGGATTTAGCGGATTTTGAACTGGACCTGCTTTTAGCGGACATCTCCATTTCTTTACTTGCATTAATAATGTTGTTGGCTGTTTCCATGTCGGCCTCCGCTTTTTTTCTTGCCGCAAGCGCGTATGTTATTATTTTCTCACGCATATCATCATCACTTATGTGTTCGGCCTGTCCGAGAACTATGTTCGCATCTTCATAATATTCCCATGCCTTGTCAAGTTCTTTCAATCCCACTTTGCCGATCTGTTTAGAGTCTAAGTACTTCTGGAGCTGCTGAAGGCGCATGGTGTCGTTGCCTGCAAATTGTGCCGTATTGTTGCCGGCACCTGATGATTGTTTGAGATTAAGCAGGGTAAATCCTCCCCCCACATAATCTGCTTTCACTGAATCGATTACACTAACAACAAAGTCCTGCACAGCATAGTCGGTACTGGCGGTATCATCTTTTTTAATGAGCTTTTGTTGAATCTGGTATGTACCCCGCGCTCCGCTAACAAGTGTAAAAAACAGGCTGGTGTCTTTATTTTGCCGAAGTTCAGGGATAAACAGTCTTGCAGTTTGTTTATGCGTAATAAAAGTAAGATTGCGGGTTTTTGGTTTAAGAGACATCCCTGCAGGCAGTGCCATTTCATAGCCGATAATGCTGCTGTCTGCGTTGGAATTTATCCTGAGTTCAAAGTCATAACTGCTGTTGCTTTTCAGAACCCGTGGCAGGTTAACCTGGATGCTGACCTGCGCGCAAAGAGGCAAGGCGGAAAGAATGGTCAGAATATAAAACAGTTTAAAAGAGCGTTGAAATGATCGTGCTTTTTTCATAAAATGTGTGTTATCTTCTGCGTGATCCGGGATTGATAAGACTGGTGATACGTTAAAATCCAGGTTATGGTTGCCAAAAATAAGCCTGCAGGCGGGAAAATATGCAATTTACGGGTTATGGATAAATTTTAGCTGTGCAGTAGCGTTCTGTGCGGAAATTCTTATCATGTACAGGCCGGGTGCATAATGTTTACCCCCGGCGCTGCTTAAGCTATTTTGCCAGAGATGTGTTCCTGGTAATTGCGGACCGATATTTTCGCTCAGGACTCTTTTTCCATACAGATCATAAATTTCGATGTGTACCGGCGATGGTTCAGTTAAAGTGTAATTCAGGTTCAGGCCATGGGCAGAGGGATTGGGAAAAGCGCTGCAATGCACTTCGTTATTTTTTCGGCCATCATTTTTGAGATTTAAGATCGGGTCGTTCCTGATGATGGATTCAAGGTCAATGGATTCATCGCCTGATTGGTAGATCATAAAGAGCATACCGTCGAATAACATTTCATCATCTGTATCAGGTCCAGCGAACACTTGTTTAGGCGGTGAACTGGGGTTGTTGGGATTATTCGTGGTGTTGTCGTAAACGTGTCGGGCAAAAAGTTTATAACCAGCCGGAATCTTTACCAGCTTTCTGAAAAAATAATAGTCCTGCCATTTAAAATCCCATTTATTGATGCGTATCAGCGGTATGGTGTCGATGCCAGGGTTTACGGCATACATTAAAATGCTGGTGCATAGCAGGTGGGAGTGGGGCATCACTGCGTAGGCCGAGATTGAGGTATTTACATCGCTGGAAGCGGTATAAGGAACCACGCTGTTGGCGGGAATTACCATTTGCCAGTTTTGCAGAGGGGTGTGAGAATAGATCCTTCGTACGTTGACAGTGTTCTTTGGATAAAAAAACAGCCTTATTCTGGTGCTATCCACTTGTCCGGCAGTGCCGGCAGGATAATGGAGCTGAATGATGATCTTTGATCCGGCTTTCAGGTAGATGCCTGTTTTTAGCGGTTCCTGTGAGGGAAACACCGTTGCCCTGGTGCCAGGGGCATAGTTCCCGATGCCAAGATTTCCGGGTATATTATAACATGCGCCGGAAAGGTCGCTGGTGTATGTTCCTGTTGTGTCGGCTGTTATAACCGCGTGGTGCACCATAGCTTTATTGCCGGGTACCACTTCAAATGCCCTGATGATGCGGTCTTCAGTGAGTCCTGAAGGAACAGAGAAGCAGTAATACTTATCTGAGAATGAGGAGGAGCTTGTAAAGTTTCCGATGCTTAATGTAAGGTCGGCTTCCCCCGAAAGCTGGTATTGTTGATTGTACGCCGGTGGTAATGGGGCAAGCGAGGTATCACCTTTTAATGCACCTCCAGAGATCCAGTCCAGTATTTTTTGTTTTTCTGAGGAGGTGATGATCCTTTCGTGCTGAAAACGCGTGTAGGAGGTGTCGGCACTCCAGGGTGGCATTTTATTGGTGATAAGTGCTCCCTGGATCATTGGAGCCATAGGCGCTGTTTGTGCGTAATTCATAAAGGGCATGTGGTGCGCATCGGTATTGTGGCAGCTGGTGCAGCGACTGTAAAAGACCGGGGCCACATCTTTATAAAAGATCTGTGCAAATGTAAGCTGTGCACAGAAAACAGGGAATACAAATACAAGGAACTTTCTCATGGGAGGATAATTGGCAGGTCTTTCAAATATAATGATTCTGAATTGATCCATTTTTTTGGGATGCCTCCTGCTGGCTTCTGTGTCTGGCCTTGTGCATGAGCGGGAAAAGCGGAAAATCAGTACTGTACCGCAGGTTATCATCACTTTTTAGGCAGCCGCTAAATAGGTATCTTTGAACTTTTAGTCTGAGTTTTGATCCCCCGCCCCACAGTAGATAAGATCATTGAAGCCGCGCATGTAGAAGATGTGGTGGGAGAATTTGTGACCCTGAAAAAACGCGGCGCGAATCTGCTTGGACTCTGTCCTTTTCATGGGGAAAAAACTCCCTCATTTACCGTATCACCCGTTAAAGGAATATTTAAATGTTTTGGCTGCGGCAAAGCGGGGAATACCGTGAATTTTGTGATGCAGCATCTGCAGCTGAGCTATCCTGAGGCATTAAAGTGGCTGGCGCGAAAATATGGTATTGAGGTGATAGAAAAAGAACTTACACCCGAAGAACGCGAGCAACAAACCGAAAGGGAAAGTATGCTGATTGTGATGCAGTACGCTCAGCGGTATTTTTCAGCGCAGATGGCAGAGACCGATGAGGGTCGCTCGATTGGCTTGGGTTATTTTAAAGAACGTGGGCTGAAAGATGAGATAATTGGAAGGTTTCAGTTAGGTTATAGTCCCGAGAACAGAAATGCATTCAGCGTTGCCGCAGTTAAAGCGGGTTACCGGCCCAAATATCTTGTAAAAACCGGAATGAGTATCGTAAGCAACCGCCATGTTGAGGGAACGGAAATAACAGAGAACGATATTTTTGACAGGTATGCAGGCCGTGTGATGTTTCCAATTCACGATGATGGCGGAAGGGTTGTTGCATTTGGTGGAAGAACGCTAAGCAAGGATAAAAAAACTGCTAAGTATATCAATAGTCCGGAGACTGACATATATAACAAAAGCCGCATTCTTTACGGTCTGTGGCTTGGTAAAAAAGCCATACAGGATAAGGACAGTTGTTTTCTGGTTGAAGGTTACATGGATGTTATTGCGATGCACCAGTCTGGGATAAACAATGTGGTTGCATCAAGCGGAACTTCTCTCACTGTTGAGCAGATCAAGTCTATTCACCGTTTTACAAAAAATATCGTGGTGTTGTTTGATGGTGACGCTGCTGGTCAGAAGGCAAGCAACAGGGCAATTCCTTTGCTGCTGGAAGAAGGTATGAATGTGCGGCTGTTACAGTTTCCTGATAATGATGATCCTGACTCGTATGCACGGAAAGTGGGGGAGGAGGAATTTCAGAATTATCTGGCAGAGAATACTGTTGACTTCCTTGACTATAAATCAAAACAGCTTAAGGAGGAATCAAAGAACGATCCTATTAAGAAGGCAGCAGTGGTGAGAGACCTGGTTGAGAACATAGCGCTGATACCTGATAATATTATTCGAAGCGTTTATATCAAGACCTGCGCCTCTAATATGGAAATGGAGGAACAGGTTTTACAGGTTGAAGTAAATAAGTTGCGTCGCAAGGCCGCCGGTAAAGGAAATTTTCAGGTGAGTTCGCCAGAACTTCCGCCGGAGCAGATGCCTGAAGAGGAGCAGTCAAAAGAGGAAGAACAGGAAACAGGCTTCAGGTTTGAAGTAGAAGAGAGAGATCTGCTGAAACTACTGCTTAAGTTCGGCAATCTTATTGTTGTTACCGATGCGGAAGATGATGACAGCAACAAGCATGAGATAGAGATCACCCTTGCTGAATTTATCCTGATGGAATTGTGGCGTGATGAGATAGTTTTTGAAAACCCTATACACCAGGCAGTTCTTGACGAATACATTCATGAATTGTCGAACCACCGACTTCCGACTCTGCAGCACTTTACCAGCCACGAGAATCCGGCGATAAGTGGTTTTGCGATCAACGAAGCAGTTGAAACCCATCAGTTGAGCGAAGGCTGGGAGAAGAAGTTCGGGATACAGGTGCCAAAAGAGATCACGGAAGCCAAAAGAACTGCAGAACGCACCTTGTTCAGCCTTAAAGCTAGAATTTTACTGGCTTATAAAAAGGAGAAGATAGAGGTGCTGAAGGAGCCTGGCGATGAAGATGAGATGACAGTTTTGAAAGAGGTTGACCGGTTCAATAAATTGATTGCCAGGGTAAGCAGATTACTGGGGAGGATAGTGATAAGGTAAAAGGGTCTGCAGAAGCTGAGCAGATCTGTATTGCAGTACTGCCGGCTGTTGTACTGGTATCTGACAGATGCATACCGTTGCTTCCCTGCGATGATTTAAGACTGAGGCAAAACTTTGTGTGAGCTGTTACCTGTTGGGGACGGAGTCTGGGTCTTCAGTATTGACAGATTGATTCCATTTATTATCCATGCGGATATATTCGTAAGAGGTGCTTGTGGCACCAATGCTATTTCCCCAGTAAACTTTGTCGGCTGTGACCATGTACGTTTCAGAGCTGAATTTCGATTTGAATTCGTTCGGCCGGATCTTAAGCAGAGATTCCGTTTTAACGACCGAAGCATCCGTATAGCTAATTTTTATTGCATCTGTCATCGCTGAGTCAGTGTAAATAAGAACTGTGCGTCCATGTTGTGGTATGTGTTCGTCATACGCGGCTATAAGAAGCGGTGTCTTTACAGAATCAGGCACAATGAATGGGTCGATGGGATAAAGTTTTGCTTGCCGGAAGCTGTGCTCGGCGACTGTTAGAAAAGCTGGTGCAGAATGTATGTCATTGTCTGTGGCCTGATGGTTGTTATCAGGTTCACATGCACCATTGCAAAGGAGATAGCAAAGCGCGGAAAGGAATGTTATTTGTTTTTTCATAGTGTGAGTGGGCAATAGTATTGCCTTTGCGGCTGGGGCAGGAATTGTGTGACCAATAACGGATTGAAAAGTAGTTTTTTTGTCCCGCTCCTCCAATTGAGTCAATGATGTTTTTCCCAGCTAGTTATGCCATTTTTTGTGAAAATTGTTTGCTGGTGGATAAATTTTTTGGACAGAAGCGTCAATTTGATCCATAAGTTAAGGAAACCCAACAGTATCATTTCCGTATATTCCTGTAAGATGAAATGGCTAAAGGTAAGTGAACTTCCCCCACCTGATATGGAGCAGATTCTGATCCGAGATGGTGATGATGTGCATCTGGGGCATCTGGATAAGAGAAGAAACAAATTCGTCATGGATAAAGGCGGTGAAATTTCTGCTGATAAGAAAAATATTATGTGGATGGAACTGTTAAAACCTGAAGGGCGGTGAATGCTATTGAATAGCGCTTTCTTGCATTTTCTGTTGTTGGTTATCTAAAAGATTTGCTTTCTGATTAACGCCAGGTTGCGGCGATAGGTGTCTCCCTCTCATAACGCCATCAATTGATTTAGAGGTTGCCACTTGTACATGCTGCGGACGGAAGGCTCTCTGAAATATGTTGCCTTTGCACGTTGTAAATCGTTATAGTAAAATTACCTCACTTGTGACAGTAATCTGGCCAAAGGCTGACTTGGCTGAATTCATTCAGCAACAAAAAACTTTTCCCCGCACAGCGGTTTTAGTACACTATTCTGACATCCTCCAGAGCTGGCGCTAGGAGGTAAGAAGCTTCCCGCAATACTGGTAAGGAGTAAAATTGAGTAACTGTAAATGTCAAGTAGCTTTTTGTATTCACCGCCTGCTCCACTGTAAAGACCAGGAACTGACCAGGGGAAAAATGAACCATAACCGGTAGCTGCAATAATTTTGTGCAAACACTAGTGTAAAGGCAGAGTGGCTGCCTATACCCTGCGAAAAACCATTATAAAAAGTTGTTTAAGGAGTTTTAATGTCGGCAAGGTGTGACAATAGGTCGGTTTCACTTTAGAAATCACCAAGAATTGCACATTGTGAAGTGCAGTGTCAAAAGCAGCAGAAAATTCTCAGGGAATGTTAGTAAAAATATTGCTCTGATTAAAAAGGGGTCATCTCTGACCCCTTTTATTTAATGTTTGGGAAAGAACGATTCGTCTTTAAAATCCTGGATTTGGTCGTAACTGGTAGAAAACAGAAAACAGGATACTGCCTAAACTTCCACCAAAGTCCCTATTTGTGCGCCCTGCACCAGGTTGAGCAAATTGTTCTTTTTGTTCATATCAAAAACAATGATGGGAAGTTTGTTCTCCTTGCACAGGGTAAAGGCGGTCATGTCCATTACTTCGAGGTTTTTTTCATATACCTCTTCAAATTTAATGGTTTCAAACCTGGTTGCTGAGGGGTCTTTTTCAGGATCAGCGCTGTAAATGCCGTCAACCCTTGTTCCTTTCAAAATTACATTGGCTTCAATTTCAATAGCTCTAAGTGTTGCCGCTGTATCAGTAGTAAAATAGGGGTTGCCGGTGCCTCCACCAAAAATCACCACCCTTCCTTTCTCGAGATGCCTTACCGCTTTTCTTCTGATATAAGGTTCGCAGATCTGCTCCATGTTGATGGCGCTCTGTAACCTGGTCTGTACTCCCATTCCTTCAAGGGCACTTTGTATTGCCATGCTGTTTATTACCGTAGCTAACATGCCCATGTAATCTCCGTGAACCC
>JAEZDS010000130.1 GCA_023433205.1 Bacteroidota bacterium | reverse complement strand
ACCTTCCGCCATGGTGTTGGGTAACAGGAATCACTCCAGCCGAATCTGTGCTCCGGGCGTAATAACTTCCTATCCCTATCTCCAGAGGAACGTTTAGCTGCAAAAATCTTCTGTTGACGAGCACAAGCTGGTAAGCAAAATTAAAATACTGAAACCTTAAAAACTGCTGGCTTCGGTCTTCACCCTGTATGTTAACCGGTATTCGTGATTTTTTGTCGAGAAAATAGAAGCCTGCTGCAAGCACATGCTTGTCCCAGAAAGTAGCACCTATCAGTCCGCCATAAAAATCAACTGGCTTGTTAATGATGAAGGAGTTCCTGTTTTCTATTTTTAGGTACGGTTTTGCTAATGTAGTCCGGTAAATGTGGGCCGAGTCTTCTTTCAGCTTCAGAAGCAGCGAATCGGGCAGCCCATATTTTATCTGGCACATCAGTGCCAGAGGTAATATCAGAAATAGTAAGGTGCCAGATCTCATAAATGCTGCGGCAAGGTCGCAAAAAATAAATTAGTGGTTATTAAAAAAGCGGACCTGAGAGCCGGCCCGCTTTTTTTGCAATTCTGTTATTCAGTTATAAGGGAAAACTATAGGATGCCCGCATACCATTGGGGTAAAAGCCTTCAATTACCACAAGCCCGCTTTTGTTTGCCAGTGCCTTTCGAATGTCTTCGGCGCTGGTCATTTTTTTGCGGTCAATGCTGGTTACTATAAATCCTTCCTGCAGCCCAACCTGTGCAAGACGGCCCTGGCTTAACCTGTTGATCTTTACGCCGTTCTCCAATCGCAGCTTAGCCAGGTCTTCAGCACTCATTTCCTGAAACTCGGCCCCCAGCGCATCAACACTTTTTTTAATCAGCTCGCTTTTATTGATCAGGCGGGTGGTATTGTCAAGCGACTTCAGCACAACCGGCAGGTTAACTTCCTTATTATTTCTCACTACCGTTACATTGATCTTGTCTCCGGGCCTGTAACGGCTGATCTGCTCCTGCAATTCGCTTACGGATGAAACGGGTACTTCATGAATGCCTGTGATCACGTCTCCTTCCAGAATTCCAGCATCTTCGGCACTGCCGCCTTCTGTAAGACCATTTACATATACGCCGCGAAGCTGTTTAAGTTTTCTTTCTGCAGCAAATTTGGCATCTATGTCCTGGATTCCTACCCCAATATATGCACGCTGTACCGTGCCGAACTCAACAAGGTCGCTCACAACTTTTTTTACAATGTTTACAGGAACCGCAAAACTATAACCCTGATAGGCGCCATTGTTGGAAGCGATCGCCGTGTTGATGCCTATCAGTTCACCGTCGGTGCTTACAAGCGCTCCGCCGCTATTGCCAGGGTTAACCGCAGCATCAGTCTGAATAAACGATTCAATCGGGCGGTTATTTCCGTTAAGGATGTTATTTCGTCCTTTTGCGCTTATGATACCTGCAGTAACCGTGCTATAAAGATTGAAAGGATTTCCAACTGCGAGGGCCCACTCACCAACCTTTACCTGGTCGCTGTTGCCGTAGTTGAGAAATGGCAGGTCGTTGCCCTTCACCTTCAGAAGCGCTACATCAGTGCTGGCATCAGCGCCAATGATCTCGGCAACAAATGTCCGCCTGTCGTTTAAGGTCACCTGTATTTCATCTGATCCGGCAATCACATGATTGTTGGTTACAATGTAACCGTCGCCACTGATAATTACCCCGCTCCCGCTGCCGTGCTGCTCATAATTCTGTTGCCGCCTCTGCGGACCGAAGAGGAGTTCGGTAAATGGATCATAAGTGAGGTTGTTTACGTGCTTGCTGATGGTTTTAATATGGACCACGGCATTAACCGACTTCTCAGCAGCCATGGTAAAGTCATTGAAAGATCCCGGCGCAGCGGAGTGCGATACAAGTTTATACTCCGCAGCTTTGTCAGGATGTCTTACCTGATCAATTGTCTGGTGGTTTTTGTCCATAAACAGATGGGAAGCCGATATTGCTGCAACTCCACCCACAAATGCCGTAACTACTGTTGAAATGGTTTTTTTCATTGTGTGACGCTTTTTGTTTACTCCTAATACAAATTTAATGCGGCAGTTACTGTAATGGCCTCTTCTTAACAATACTTAACCGGCCCCAGACGGCGGCTGCTGGCTGATTCAGGCGCTGCAAAATTTACTACCTTTATCGCCGCAGCGGTATGAGACTTAAACGAAAGATAGGACCATTTGTTTTTGGGGTTTCAATTGGCTTATTGCTGGGTGTCGGCTTTTTTATCTTTAAAATAAACGACTGGTTCGTAAAGCTGCGCGATTCGGCCAATAAACAGATAACTGTTTTTGAGCAGCCGGTGAAAACGGTAAAGGAAGAAGAGCCGAAAGTGAAGAAAGCACCAAGAGAAAAATTTAAAGTGAAGCTGGCGGATTCCAAACCTGTTAATTATAATGAAGTTGACAAGTTGCTAAAAGAAGATGCTCAGATAACAATTGCCACTGATGAACTATTGTCAGTTAAAAATGTTAAGGTGATAAAGGTCTCTGACAATAGTGCAGTCACTGACAGTGCCGCGGTCTTAGCTGAAGTTGATGAGCAGGAACCTGAGATAGTTCAGGTGGAATTCTGGAAAACTCCACTTAACAGCAGGGGATACAAGTTTTCTAAAAATAAGGTGCTGCTGTATGGTTTCCCCGATTTCAGCAATGTGCTGGTTTATCAGTATGAGCATGACTATTACCTGCGTTCATCGGATCAGGTTTACAGACTTTCTTATACTGGCGATTTCAGGGCACCTGAGAAAGTTACCGACCAGAGGCTGATCACCAAACTAAATTGATATGCAGATCTCCTTTTTTAAGTATCAGGGTACAGGCAACGACTTTATCATGATTGATAACCGGGCCGGTAAAACCACGCTTAACTCTTCGCAGGTGGCGGCTCTCTGTCACCGGCGTTTTGGTATTGGTGCCGACGGCCTGATAATTCTTGACAATGAACCTGGTGTTGACTTCCGTATGGTTTACTTTAACAGCGATGGAAATACAAGCAGCATGTGCGGAAATGGCGGACGATGTATTGTTGCTTTTGCCAGACAGCTTGGTATTATAAAAGACAGAGCGCGTTTTATGGCGGTTGATGGTTTGCACGAGGCAATGATCGATGAAAAAGGAAGAATAGCTTTAAAGATGCAGGACGTAAAAAACATCGAGGTTGGCAGCGATCATTTTTTTCTCGATACCGGTTCTCCACATTTTGTAAAATTTGTGACAGATCTCGAAAACCTCAATGTAACCGATGAAGGTCGCAGGATCCGTAACAGCGACAGGTTTGTTGAAAAAGGGACTAACGTGAATTTTATTGAGAAGCGCGAAGATGAAGTATTTGTGCGTACCTACGAGAGAGGCGTTGAGGATGAAACCTATTCCTGCGGTACAGGCGTTACCGCAGCAGCCCTGGTGGCGGCCATAAAGGGTTATAGTACCAGCCGCAATTCCTGTTCAATAAATACACTTGGCGGCGAACTTGAGGTAAGTTTTGAAAAAGTTCTGGAACATAACTTTTATAACATCTGGCTGAAGGGGCCGGCTCTCCTGGTATTCTCAGGTGAGATAGAATTGCTGGACCATGTTGCTGAAGGGTGAGAATATTTTTCTGCGAGCACTTGAACCCTCTGATGCCGATCTGCTATATCGCTGGGAAAACGATCCGGAACTGTGGGCGGTTAGTTTTACTCAGATGCCATTTAGCAGGTTTGTGCTGGAAGAATTTGTGAGCGCTGCGTTCCAGGACATCTACACAAATAAGCAGCTCCGACTGATTGTCTGCGCAGTTTCTGACCTGCAACCGGTAGGTGTGGCAGATCTTTTTGATTTTGATCCACAGCACGACCGTTGCGGAGTTGGGATTTACATCAGTGAAAATTTTCGCAGACAGGGATTTGCCTCCGAATGTCTCGACCTTTTGAAACCATACTGTTTTGATGTGCTGCATCTTCAGCAGATATACGCACACGTGAATACAACAAATCAATCCAGCCTTGCGCTGTTCCTTAAGTCGGGCTTTGAGAAAAGCGGTTTAAAAAAGAGCTGGAACAAAACGGGAGTACGGTCCTATGAGGATGTATGGTTCCTGCAATGTTTTAATCCTGTTGCCTGAATTCCCCAAAATAGCGCTTTTATCTGTTGTGTTGCTGTGGTCGGGGTGTGATGCCGACAACCACAATAAACAGCACCGTCCTTCAGCAGCCCCGCAATACCTTAACCTTTCTGACTCAGCCAGATATGTGGGCATGCAAACCTGCAGGAACTGCCACCAGTCTGTTTACGATACCTATATCCGCACAGGTATGGGAAGTTCTTTCGGACTGGCCACACGGCAGAAAAGTGCTGCTGATTATACTGATGCTACAATTTTCGACAAACACAGCAACTTGTATTATCACGCCGGCTGGGAAAATGACAGTCTTTATATCACTGAATTCAGGTTAGAAAAAAAGGATACAACGCACTCCCGAAAGGAAAAGGTGAATTATGTTATAGGTTCAGGACAGCATACTAATTCCCATCTGCGTGCAGAAAACGGGTACCTGTATCAGATGCCCATGACCTTCTATACGCAAAAAGGTCACTGGGATCTGCCCCCCGGTTTTGAGAATGGTGTAAACACAAGATTTGGCCGCAAAATAGGACTTGAATGTATAAGTTGTCACAATGCTTTCCCTGATTTTGTAAAAGGGTCTGAAAATAAATTTCACGCTGTTCCCGGAGGAATTGATTGTGAGCGTTGCCATGGACCCGGCAGTGTGCACGTGCAGCAACGTATGTCTTCGCCGCCTGTTGATACCTCAAAGTACATCGATTACAGCATTGTTAATCCCGCTAAGCTGCCCGTGGAAAGACAATTCGACATCTGCCAGCGCTGTCACCTGCAGGGAAATGCTGTGCTGACTGAAGGAAGCTCATTTTTTGAATTCAGGCCGGGACAAAAACTCAGCGATCATATCAACGTTTTTATGCCCCGATACAGTGGAGCTGAGGACGAGTTTATTATGGCATCCCACGCTGAAAGATTAAAGATGAGTCCCTGTTTTATCAGCTCGATTTCAAAAGCAGATACTGCAGCTCTGAGACCTTACAAAAATGCCCTTACCTGTGTAACCTGTCACAACCCGCACGTGAGTGTTAAAGAAACCAGCATTGATGTTTTTAATCAGGCCTGCAATTCCTGTCACGGAAACCGGCAGAAACTTGAAGCAGTGCATGGTTCTGCAAAGTCCTGGAATGACTGCGTATCATGCCACATGCCTCGTTCGGGTTCAACAGATATTCCCCATGTTACCGTACATGATCATTTTATAAGAAAACCAGTCACAAAAAAGGCCCATGATGAGATCAGGAAATTTCTGGGGCTGTACGCTGTAAATAACAGCAATCCAGATAAGATTACCAGAGCCAGAGCTTATCTTGATCAGTATGAGAAGTTTTCACAGGATTCTTATCTGCTTGATTCTGCCGAATACATTTTGTTGTCAGATCCGGAAATGACCGGAGGCACTCATGCCCTGATACAACTCTATTTTGTGCGAAATGAATACCAACGCGTTTTGCGTATTGTGCAAAATAAAGGAGAAGATCATTGTCTCAGTAAGCTTTTTGTCAATTCTTCCTTTGACAACCGTGATGCCTGGGCAACATACCGGGTGGCAGAATCATTCAGCCGAACTGGCAATGCAAAAAAGGCAGCTCTCTGGTTCAGAAAAGCGGTATCGCTTGCTCCGTATAACCTCGATTACCGCAATAAATTAGGTACCTCCCTTGCAGCGCTGCAGGATATTGAAGGTGCAAGTGAGCAGTTCGGGTTTATTTTAAAAGAGGATCCAACTTTTGTTTCAGTGTATGCCAACCTGGGTTACCTCAAACTTCTTTTGAACCAGCTTCACGAAGCAAAACGTTTATTGTTGATTGGTAAAGAACTTGATCCCGATAATGAGCCACTTTTGCTAAATTTAGCAACCTGTTATTTACAAATGGGTGACCGCCGGGAAGCTGTTTCAGTATTGGAACATATATTGAAAAACAACCCGCGGCATAGCGGGGCCGCCAACGCGCTGAGAGAACTAAAGAACAGAAATGGGTAAAAAGAAGAAGGGAAGAGCCGGGAAATATTTTATCATGATTATGTTGCTGATAGCTGCGGCATTTGTGATTAAGGTGAAGTTTTTCCCAAAAGTGAAGCTGAAGGACAAGAAGTATGTTTTTCTTTATGTCGAGCACCACGACCTGGTGGAAGATATAGCAGATAAATTATATGAAGAGGGTGCAATAGAGGAGGTCGGTGCTTTTATTTGGCTGGCCGACAAAATGGGGCTCGCTGATGAACTGCATCCCGGAAAGTACCGGATCACCAATGGCATGAATCTGAGGCAGATCATAAATCTGATCAGGTACAACCGGGAGGAAAAAATTCAGCTATTTTTTAACGAGCAGATCCACGATCTGGATGAGCTGGTGAATTATCTGGCCGGCAAACTGGCGCTGAACGCTGCCGAAATAGAAGAATTTATTAGTGATGAGCGGCAGCTGAACGAAATGTTTGGACTAAATCCGGCAAACGCGTTTGCGATGGTAATACCCGGCAAATTAAAGGTAAGCTGGGCCATAACCATGCCGCAGCTGGCTCAGTTGCTGAAGGATCGTTACCAGAAGGTGTACAATGAGCAGCGCGTCTCAAAGGCTAGAAAACTGGGTTATTCAATACATGAGGTACAGGTCCTGGCTTCTATAGTGCAAAGCGAAAGCGCCATCAGGTCGGAGCAGCGAAAAATTGCCGGCGTGTATGTGAACCGCTTAAAACGGAACATGCCGCTGCAGGCCGATCCTACCCTGAAATATGCCTGCCGCAACTGGACTCTCCAACGAGTTCTGGATAAAGACAAGGAAGTGCAGTCGCCGTACAATACATACAAGAACCGAGGTCTGCCACCCGGACCTATCTGCCTGATTACCACCGGGGCCCTTGACGCCACCCTGAACTATGAAAAGCACAACTACCTTTATTTTTGTGCCAGTCCTAAATTCAACGGCTATTCAGAATTCTCAGCCACGTATGAAGAACACAAGAATCATGCTATCAGGTACAGAAAAGCCCTGGACAGGCGGGGAATTACCCGCTGATAATTTTCGTAATTTTACCAAAATGCCCAAAACAGTGATTGATAAATAAGATTTAGAAGCTAATGGAAAGTAATATCGCAGATCTGCTTGAAAACAATATAGTTGACAAAATAAAACAACTGGAGGACAAGTATGCTCAGATGGGGCAGGACCTTAACAGTTATCTTGAAGGACTTTTGTTATCCAACTACCTTACTTACTGGGATTACACCCAGGTAGAAACATTGCTTACGCTGCAGAATCCGAGAACCGATTATCCCGATGAGATGATCTTTATCATGTATCACCAGATCACTGAGCTTTATTTTAAACTGGCATTACATGAACTCGAACAGCTGGCCTATAATGGCAGGCATATCCTGCCCAACGGCAAAGACATGGGTTGGAAAGAAAAAATGGAACCAGGATTTTTCGCCGACCGTTTGCACCGCGTGAACAGGTATTTTGAAGCCCTTACCAAATCATTCGAAATAATGATTGACGGAATGGAAAAAGAACAGTTTCTCCGTTACAGAATGGCATTGTTACCGGCCAGTGGCTTTCAGAGTGCTCAGTACAGGATGATTGAGATCTGCTCTACAGATTTTATTAACCTGGTTGATAAGGATGTGCGCCAGCAGTTTATTGAGAAAGATTGTCCTGTTGAGGAGCTTTTTAACTACATATACTGGAACAAAGGAGCAACTGAACTGGCAACAGGCAAAAAAACGCTAACACTCCGTCAGTTCGAAAAAAAGTACAGTAAACGATTTGTTGAACTGGCAAAGGAATACAGTACCAGAAATATCTGGCGCAAGTATCTTGAACTCGATCAGTCTGAAAAAGAGAGCCCAAAAGTGATCAACGCCATGAAGTTATTTGATGTTAACGTAAACATCAACTGGCCGCTCATGCATTACAAAAGTGCGGTACGTTATCTTCAGCAAAATACCGGCGACATTGCAGCCACAGGCGGAACAAACTGGCAAAAGTACCTTCCTCCACGTTTTCAGCGAAGGGTTTTTTATCCTGAGATCTGGTCAGAAGAAGAGCTCAACGATTGGGGCAGAGGATGGGTTGAGACGAACGTCTTCAGGATGTAACCGGTCTCATGTCGATTGAAGTACAGAACATTTCCAAGCTCTATGGTGCTCAGAAGGCGCTGAATGATGTGTCTTTCTCTGTTGGCAGCAGTGAGATAGTTGGTTTTCTTGGACCAAATGGCGCGGGCAAAAGCACGATGATGAAAATTCTAACCTGCTACATTCCTCCTACTTCTGGCAGTGCCAAAGTTTGTGGATTTGATGTTTCTGCCGAGAGCCTTGATGTGCGGCGTCAGATCGGCTATCTGCCTGAACATAATCCTCTTTATCACGACATGTATGTAAAGGAGTTTCTGGAATTTGCGGGTGGATTATATGGTATAAACAATGTGCGAAAACGGGCCGCTGAAATGATCGGAGTTACCGGCCTGGGTCCTGAACAAAATAAGAAGATCGGTGCGCTGAGCAAAGGTTACCGGCAGCGCGTTGGGCTTGCGCAGGCAATGATCCACAATCCTAAAGTGCTTATTATGGATGAGCCTACTACGGGGCTGGATCCCAATCAGCTAGAGGAAATTAGAGGACTTATCCGTGCGCTGGGAAAGGAAAAAACGGTGATGTTAAGCACCCATATCATGCAGGAGGTGGAAGCTATCTGCGACAGGGTGATCATCGTTGACAAGGGACAGGTAGTTGCCAACGACGCAACAACCAAACTTCGCCAGAGTTCTACTTTACAGATCGTTACAGTGGAGTTCGACGCAGAAGTTATGGAAGATGAACTCAAAGCATTGTACGGAGTTGACCAGGTAAAACACCTGCAGGCCCACACCTGGCAGTTAAGCTCGGCCGGTTCTGCCGACGTTCGCAAAGTTATTTTTGAATTTGCAGTAAACAGGAAAATAAGCGTTCTTACTCTTAGTAAAGAGGAACAACGAATTGAGGACGTGTTCAAACACCTTACCCGTAAACGTTAAGGCGTAAATTGCAGCGCAGTGTGGCTGTTAAATACTTTACGTTCTTTTATTTCAAGATCTTTAATTATTTTCTCCAGTGCCGATCGTTCCTTCCTGCTGAGTTTCCGGTCATCGGTAAATCTCACCTTCTCAATAGTTCCCTGTGAGCCGAAATACAGAATTGCCCCGAACTCTTTTTGCAGTTCAGGTTGTAATTTAAGCCGTAGTTCTTTTACGATAAAATAGGCCAGGCTGTCGGTAGTAATAACGCTTTCCGGCGCAGAAGCTACTGCATGACTTGCAGCAGGCATTTTTCCCCGTGTATAGTTTGCTGCTGCACTCTTTTTTTCAAAGCTTTCAGTTTTTGCTGCAGGTGGCGGTGCAGCCAGCCGGTTCGCCACCTCAACCGGAATATCAGTTGTAACCGCTGGCTCCGCTTTATCTTTATCGGCCTCTGCGTGTGCTACGGAGTTGGTAAGTTCTGCTTCATCTGAAGTTTGTTTCATAGCAGACTCCCGGTACCGGCTATCTTTTTTTTCAGCCTTCTTTTTGGAAATAGCGTTGTTTTCTGAAAGGTCTGATATACCGGTTCCGCTTTTTGTTTCCCCTTCACCTGTATTTTCTGCAGGAGCTGTTTCCTGGTGGCGAAACGAAGCGGATTCCTTTGCTGGAGGGGCTGATCCCTGCACCACTGTTTTGTTAGAGGTAAGTTCATCTCGCAGGAAAAACACTGTTAATGCCACTACCAGAAGAACGCCCGCCGCTGCCAGCCATTGATTTTTGTGGGATTTACGGTCTTTGAACAGCGGAGCTATGCGCCTGTCGAGTCGTTCCTTAAGGTCAAATGCTTCCTGCTCTCCTGAAAGACCTTTAAAGCCTTCGGCAGCTTCTCGCTCAAAATCGTCGGCAGGTTCAGCAGATTGGGCCTTGCGCAACAATTCTTCAAGTTTCCTGTCAGTATTCCCGGTCTTCCGTTCTTTCATTGCGGGCCTCAAACATTAATTTAAT
>JAEZDS010000086.1 GCA_023433205.1 Bacteroidota bacterium | reverse complement strand
TGTGTAAACTAATCCCCACTTATGGCACTGAAAAGTGAGAGACGTTATCGCTAATTAAATCCGCAACTGATCTCAGCCTATTTCACCGGAGGAGGTTTCATCTCTGAGATCTCTTTTAAACCTTTGTTCAGCAGGTCGAGTTCTTTTAAAGAGGTGTAAACATTCGGTGTAATACGGATGCCATTCACTTTTTCGTGAATAATACTGACTGTGTGTATACGGTAATGTTCGAAGAGTTTGGCTTCGATCTGTTGTGCCTCCCATCCATCAAAACCGATGTTGCATAATGCGCAGGAGAATTCAGGTTTAAGCGAAGTGTAAATGTTTGCACCTGGCAAAACCTTTGCCTTTTCGGCCCAATAATTTTTCAGGTAACGAAGACGTTTTTCTTTTCGTTTGGCGCCGATATTTGTATGAAAGTCTACTGCTGTACCAATTGCCATTTCAGAGGCGAAGGAACGGGTGCCCAGACTTTCAAACTTAATAATGTCATCACCATCAGGTTCAACACTCGATAATAGTGCCCAGATGTTCTTTACTTTTTCTTTCCTGATGTACAAAAGTCCGCTGCCGAAAGGAGCACCAAGCCATTTGTGAAGTGAGGTGGCAAAATAGTCGGCCCCCGTATCTGGAATTTTAAAATCTATCTGCGCAAAAGAATGTGCCGCATCTACAATTACTTCGCAGCCTTTCTGGTGGGCCATGTCGGCAATGGCTTTTACGGGAACAAGATTGCCTGTCCAGTTGATCATGTGTGTAACATGAACTATCCTGGTTTTGCCGGTGATGGCATTTTTGTAGAGCGCAACAATTTCGTCGGGATTCTCGGCAGGCTGGGGCACATCAATCCAAACGAGTTTTATTTTATCACGTTTTTCGCGCTGTTTCCAGGCATTAACCATATTGGGATAATCAAATCTGCTGAGCACAATCTCATCACCCTCTTTCAGGTTTAATCCAAAGATCACTGTGTTAAGCCCCTCGGTTGAATTGCGGTTAATTGCGATCTCATCAGCTGATACACCGCAGAGTTCAGCCAGCTTGTTGCGTAAACCAACACGTCCCTGATCGAGTATCCGCCACATATAATAAGATGGGGCTTCGTTGCTCATGGTGTAGTTTTTAATGTGGGCCTCCTGCACTATTTTAGGTTGCGGACTAACACCTCCATTGTTGAGGTTGATGAGGTTAGTGGAAGTGTTATAACCTGAACGCACCCAGCCCCAGAAATCCTCGTCTTCAGCGGAAGCATCAAGACCCATGCCTTCAAGGCGGTTCAGCTGTTTTTCAAATTGTTTTGTGAAGTCTCTGTTCACAGTTGAAAGGAGATCGGTTGCCGCCAGAGTGCCTGCGGCCGAAAATAGAAAGTCTCTTCTGCGCATGATTGGGAGTTTTAAATAAAGGTAAAGTTTGTAGGGAAAAAAGCAAATTTTTTATGATAGGTAATGGAGGCAACCACATGAGTTTTAATTAAATCAGGGTTGTTGTCAATTCTTCCATTTGTTAACCGCAGAGAGCGCTGAGTTTCGATAAAAACCGAATGCGCAGAGAGCGCAGAGTTCTAAGTGCTTTTAACGACATCGAAGATGGCAGCATAAAAGAACTTCTTAAAACTTAAGCCCAAGCATCAACAGCAGATGTGTACTGTTAATATAAACGGACCTTGCGGCGTAACTGCGTTCGAAATAATAATCAGAAAAACCATACCGAAAATTCAGTTCAGCAAAAAAAGCTGTTCCCGATGCGCTGATCTTATTGCGCTGCCAGCCCAGTCCGGCGCTCACAAAGGCATTTACATTCTCGTGGATAAGATGGTTCCTGAATTTCACCTGTGGATGGTCTTTTCTCACATTATTGCCATAACGCAGAACCTGAATGGGAGAGGGAAGCAAGTAACGCAAATGATAGGCAATACTGGCGTATGGACTATAGATACGGTTGTCGCCGCGCTTAAATAACACCTTAAGCTGCAGGGGGACGTTTACTTCATGAATATAAATCGCGTACTGGTGATCGTAATTCCCATCGTAGAGCTGCAATGTATCCTGATTAAAATAATAAGACGCATAACTTACACCGTGTACAAAATACTCTGCTCCTGCCTGGATAAAAGTCTGGTAACTGTTTCCTACCCGTATTTCTCTTCTGATGCCTGCCACAAAACCACTTCTTCGTCGCGCATCAAGAGCATGGCGGGTGTTAAGCCGGTAAAAATTTACTGAGGGTCCTATAGTTACAATGGTGCCATGCCCTCCGCGGCGGGAAGGCTGCGCTGTTGATTTCCCGCTGGCAATAAAAAAAAATGCCGCAATAAAAAGAGCTATACAATTAGCGGGGGCCTTCAACATGCATTTATTTTCGGCTTACATTAGTTGCTGAGGCCTGCGCGGCGGGCATAATCAGTATGTCGTTGATGTTTATGTGTGCTGGCCGTTGTGTGATCCAGTAAATGGTTTCTGCAACATCTTCAGGACGTAAAGGCTGCATACCCATGTACACTTTTTTGGCGCGGTCTTCGTCGCCGTCAAAACGTACAAGGCTGAACTCGGTTTCCACCATGCCAGGGTTTACGGCACTGACTTTAATGCCATGCGGAAGCAGATCAATACGCATGCCCTTGTTGAGCGCGTCAACCGCGTGTTTGGTGGCACAGTAAACATTACCGTTGGCGTAAACTTCCTTGCCGGCAATAGAACCTATATTAACTATATGTCCTTTTTTGTTTTGGATCATCAGTTGGGAAATATGCCGGGTCATGTATAATAAACCCTTGATATTGGTGTCTATCATCTTTTCCCAGTGTTCAATATTGCCCTCCTGAATTGGAGCAAGTCCTGCTGCCAGACCCGCATTGTTTACCAGCACATCTATTTTCTGCCAGCGGCTTTCAAGCGAGGTAATTGCCTGCTGTATTTCTTTTTCATTCCTTACATCGAAACAAAGTGGCAGCACATTTACTCCGTATGATTTTTCGAGCGTAGCGGCAAGTTCTTTCAGCCGGTCTTCGCGACGGCCCGTAATAATAATGTCGTGTTTATTGGCGGCAAAGATCTCCGCGGTACTTTTTCCAATTCCCGCGGTTGCGCCTGTAATTAAAATCAGCATACTTTATTTTGTTCGCGCTAAGTTACTGTGACTTCTGCCGTAAACAAAATAAATACAAAGACCTATCAGCAGCCAGCCGCCAAAATACAGCCAGTTGCGGTAACCTATCTGCGAAAGCATGTAAAAGCAGCAGATCAGGCCAAGCGAAGGAATGAGTGAAAACTGGTGTTTAGCGGCGAGCACCGAAAATATTGCAAAACCAATGAGGAAAGCATAAGTGGGAAAATTCACGAGCGCGGCATAGCCGGATGAAGGTTTTAATACCTGCTCAAATGTTTGCTGGTCGGCAAAAAGAAAAATACATGAAGCGATAAAAAGCAGCGGAACAATGTATCTGCTGTTTACGTAAGGTGTCTTAAAGGTAGAAGGCGGGGAGTTCTTGTCCATTCGTAACTTGATCACTCCGCCGCAAACCAGACAGAAAGCAAAAAGAGTGCCGGCAGAGCAGATGTCAGTAACCATTTCAATGTCTACAAAAAAGATTGGCACCGCCACCATCAGCCCTGTCATAATAGTTGAAAAACCAGGCGTTTTATATTTAGGG
>JAEZDS010000053.1 GCA_023433205.1 Bacteroidota bacterium | reverse complement strand
CTGCCAACTGCCAACTGCCAACTGCCAGGTTACTCACTGCTCCCATCACCCCGCCCAGCTATCTCTGTCTAGACTCCGGTACTGTATCGCTTCAGCAAGATGATGGGGTTCGATTTTTTCTGAACCCTCAAGGTCGGCAATAGTTCTGGATACTTTTAAAATACGGTCATAAGCTCTGGCGCTGAGGCCAAGCTTCTCCATCGCGTTTTTCAGCAGAGTGCTTCCTGCTTCATCAAGACTGCACCAGGTTCTCAGATCCTTGGTGCGCATCTGCGCGTTGCAATGAACGTTCTGGTCTTTTTCAAATCGTTTTTGCTGAATTTTTCTTGCGCGAATTACCCTGGCGCGGATCTGTTTACTGGTTTCAGATGAAGTTTTTGTGCTCAGCTCTCTGAACGGCACCGGCGTCACTTCTATATGCAGATCTATCCTGTCGAGCAACGGTCCGCTTATTTTGTTGAGGTATTTTTGTACTATACCCGAAGAACATACGCAGTCTTTTTCGGGATGATTATAAAAACCGCAGGGGCAGGGATTCATACTTGCCACCAGCATAAAACTGGCCGGGTATTCAACAGAAAATTTCGCGCGGCTTATCGTCACCACACGGTCTTCAATGGGCTGACGCATTACTTCAAGTACAGTGCGTTTAAACTCAGGCAATTCATCAAGAAATAAAACACCATTGTGCGCCAGACTTATCTCGCCTGGCTGCGGATGGTTGCCTCCACCCACAAGTGCTATGTCACTGATCGTGTGGTGCGGACTTCTGAACGGCCGTTGGGTTACCAGTCCGCCATCACCCTTGCCTGTTTTTCCTGCCACACTATGGATCTTGGTTGTTTCAAGGGCTTCCTCAAGTGTAAGTGGTGGTAAAATACTTGGCAGCCTTTTGCTGAGCATGGTTTTACCGGCTCCGGGCGGACCTATAAGGATCACATTATGTCCACCGGCGGCGGCGATCTCCAGCGCCCGTTTAATATTTTCCTGGCCTTTTACATCGGCAAAATCTGAATCAGGATTTTCTTCTTCCTTAAATTCTTCTTCAAGATCGATGGTGGTTTTTTCCAGTGCGGTGCCTTTGGTAAAAAATTCTATCAGTTCAGAGATGTTTCCCGCGCTGAACACTTCAAGATCTTTTACAAAAGCAGCCTCCCGTGCATTCTGTCGTGGGAGGATAATACCTTTAAAACCATCTTTTTTTGCATGGACCGCTATGGGCAGCGCACCTTTTATACTTCTGATCTCTCCGTCGAGAGACAGTTCACCCATTATTACGTACTGATCGAGCAATTCAGAAGGGATTTTTTCGCTGGCGGCTAAAATGCCCATTGCTATCGGCAGGTCATAGGCCGAGCCTTCTTTGCGGATATCGGCTGGGGCCATATTTACGGTCACACTTTTGCCGGGGATCTTATGTCCGTGTTGTTTCAGTGCCGTATCAATGCGGTGCTGGCTTTCTTTTACAGCGCTGTCGGGCAATCCCACAATAAAAAAGTTAATACCGGTGCTTACACTCACCTCAATTGTTACTCTGGTGGCGCTGATGCCATGAACGGCATACCCGAAAGTTTTAACCAACATATGTGCAAAATAATCAAAATGGCCCTGATTTTGGAAGTTGTGCAATCTTTATTTTGCGGGATATTAAACTCACAGAGATACAATGAAAAGGATTTTACTTGCAGGGGCCGTGTTTTTCAGCGCTTTCCTGGGCGCGCAGGAACAGAGTTCCGAGCTTAACTGTTATAACAAATGGGCAGCCAAATTTGAAGAAAGGGGGGCCGACAGGGTAGATGACGGCATTTACGACGATGTGATCATTACCAAAAGACAGGGTGCTAAAGCCGTGTGTTACAGAGGTAAAGCAGAAGTTTCTGAAGGACTTATCACCCGTTTTTATGTGTTACTGAGTGATGGCAGTTATGAAGAGTTCCGCCGTGCCTGGAAGAATAACAGCAACGAAAACGTAAAAGTGATAAATGGTATGAGTACCAGCATGATCTCCATTCACAACGAGTTGATAAATGTGATCTGGCCAAATAAGATCAAGTCAAGAAAGGGCACTCCCGTAGTGGCCGCTGACCCGATCGAAGACTAACAAAAATCAGTTTTTTTGGGGGGCCAGATGACAAACTAATGACAAATAAAAGTCATTAAAACCGCATCTTTGTGGCCTGATCCGTGGATACTTTTAAGGTCATAGCTTTTACGCACCAAAATCTTCCCCTTAGTCTTATAGGGAAGCTTCATTTGTCGGTTGACGAGCAGAGCCATGTTTTAATGGCGCTGAAAGTGAATTTCGACCTTGAAGAGGTGATGTTTCTGACTACCTGTAACAGGATAGAACTTTTTATCAGGACCAGCTCAGAGATTGGTAAACTTCAGATCCCCGGTCTGGCGCGTTTTCTTAACAGCCGCCTTACCAATACCGAGGCTACTTTACTGGCCGAAAAATCGGAGTATTACACCGGTGCAGCGGCTGTTGAACATGTTTTCAGGGTGGCCTCCTCGCTTGAATCACTGGTAGTAGGTGAGCGTGAGATCATCACCCAGGTTCGCAAGGCTTACGATTTTTGTAATGGACTAGGTGTTACCGGCGATTTTTTACGTCTGCTGATCAAACAAACCATTGTAACAGCCAAAGATATTTACACCAATACCGCCATCGCCAAAAACTCGGTGAGTGTTGCCGCGCTGGCCTACCGTCAGCTCAGAAATCTGGGGATCAGAGACGACGCGCGTATTTTATTTGTAGGAAGTGGTGAAACAAATACGGTGCTTGCCGGTTATTTTCAGAAACACCAGTTTGCCAATTTCGCGGTTTTTAACCGTACACT
>JAEZDS010000051.1 GCA_023433205.1 Bacteroidota bacterium | reverse complement strand
GGCCATGTTTTTAATGAGGTTTTACGGAAGCGACGACAGCAATGCCAGGATAAATTTTATCTGTAACGGCCAGGTAATGGGCAGTATTGTTACCGATGCGAATGTGCCTGTATTTACGGTTACTCATGACGACCCCGATGGTGAGCAGGCCGATTCGATAAAAATATGGAAGGGATCAAAAAACAGCGGCGGGTTGTGGTCGGAGATCGTTCACATTACGGTGGGTAATAACACTGCTGTCTTTAGCGATGAGAATCTGGTGGCAGAAAAAGAATATTTTTATTTCGCCGAGATCAAACAAGGGGATGGACAGTGGATAGTAACCTCGCCCATCTGGTTTACCCGCTCATTAAGCAGTGGTACAAAAATGACAGCAGCTGTGAATGCCAGCATACACTACAATCCGCTGCAGGCATTGCTGCATCTGGGACTTGATTATTCGGGTGAGCACAAATTTTTACTGTGCGATGTACAGGGCAAAGTTGTATTAGAACGGAATTTTTCAGGTACTGGTCTGGTGGTGGATGTTTCTGAGCTGGCGGCAGGTGTTTATGTTTCTGTAACAGAAACCACAAGGGGCGCCGTGATTAAAAAAGTAGTGATCAACTGATCACCTGGCGGCGGCTCTTTTTAACCTGTCGTTAATAGCCATGCCCAGCCCTTCGGCCGGCACTGGTTCCGCTATGAGTATTTCCGCGTCACTGTCGTCGGCCTCGCGCAACATCTTGAAAAGGTTGATAGCAGCTTCATTTAACTGCGCATCCGGTGACAAATTCAGCATCTGTATTTTTTCACCTCCATAGTTGCGGGCTCCGAAGGCGATGACCATGATCTTTTTTGATTTGTGCTCTGCAATAAGACTGTCGATGTTACCTAAATAGAATGGTTTACGGGGTGCGTAATGGTTAGTGAGTTGCCCTGGCGCTGAAGGGTCGCTGCTCTGGTGAAGCAGAAGCCTGGCTTTGCCTGCTATCTTCTCAATGGCTTCCACGGCAAGACCTCCAAGCCTGTAAATACAAAGTATGCCATCCTCCACACCAACTATGGTAGATTCGATCCCGATACTACAATTACCGCCATCTAAGATGTAGGTGACTTTGGTGCCCAGCTGTTTTTGAACATGTGAGGCCAGTGTTGGACTTATGTAACCAAAAGGATTGGCACTGGGTGCTGCAAGCGGCAGCTTAACTTTTTTCAGAAGTTCCTGTGTGAGGGGGTGGGCCGGAACACGGATTCCAACCCTGCTTAGTCCGCTGGTTACCAGTCCCGGAATGATATCTTTTTTTGGTAGCAGAAGTGTGAGCGGTCCCGGCCAGTATTTTCTTGCCAGGGCCATTAGCCTTTCGTCGCTTATGGTAGCGTAGGTAATTGCATCTTCAAGTGAAGGCGCGTGTACAATGAGCGGGTCAAAAAAAGGTCTTTGTTTTACTTCAAAAACGGAAAGCAGCGCTTTTTCATCGAGGGCGTTGGCGGCCAGGCCATACACCGTTTCTGTAGGAATGGCCACCAGCTTGCCTTCGGCGAGCAGCTCAGCTGCTTTGTTTATGTCGGTTCCAATAGTTGCCATTGGCCAAATATATGATTAATGAACGTATGTAGGGATATTCTGCAGTTTCGCGGGGTGTGGTGGGCCGGGCCCGCAAATAAATAACTGTTATATTTGTTACCCTTCATGAGTTTTGCCACTGTTACCATAAAAGATAAAACCTTTAAGCCGCTGATCAATAGTAAAAAACTTGCCACTGCGGTTGCCCGTATGGCAGGGGCTATCAACCAGGAACTTGCCTCTCAGTTCCCGGTATTTCTTGTGGTGCTCAATGGCTCTTTTATGTTTGCCGCTGATCTGCTTAAGGGGGTGAATGTACCCTGTGAGATTAGTTTTGTAAAGCTGGCAAGTTACAGCGGAACCAGCAGCAGCGGCTCGGTAAAGGAGCTGCTGGGGTTAGACAGTGACATCAGCAAACGCACCGTTGTGATAGTAGAAGATATTGTGGATAGCGGTTTGACGATTGAAACACTTTGTCAGCAGCTGAACAGCCGCAATGCCGGTAACATCAAAGTGGCCACTCTTCTTTTTAAACCCGCTTCTTATAAAAGAAAGGAAAATCCCGATTACGTGGGTTTTGAAATCGGAGAGGAGTTTGTGGTGGGTTATGGTATGGATTACGACGGCCAGGGAAGAAATCTGAAGGAAGTTTACGTATCAGCTTAAAATTATATTATGGAAAAAATGCTCAACCTTGTTTTGTTTGGTCCGCCTGGTGCCGGAAAAGGCACACAGTCTGAAAACCTCATCAATAAATATGGACTCATTCACCTCAGTACAGGTGATATACTCCGTTCTGAGATAAGCAGGGGCACAGAACTAGGCCGTAAGGCAAAAGAAGTGATGGACCGCGGTGAGCTGGTGAGCGATGAGATTGTGATAGGGATGATCGAGTCGAAACTGGATGAGAATACCAATGCCAAGGGTTTTATTTTTGACGGATTCCCACGCACGGCTGCACAGGCAGTTGCGCTCGACGATCTGCTGCAGAAAAAAGGCACCGGTATCAGCGCTATGCTGGCACTTGAAGTGGAGGATGAGGAGCTGGTTAAAAGACTGCTGTTACGTGGAAAAGACAGTGGCAGAGCCGATGACCGTGATGAGTCGGTGATCAGGAGAAGAATAGAAGAATATAATAATAAGACCCTGCCCCTGAAAAAGTATTACAGCGAACAGGGCAAGTTTCATTCAATCAATGGCATTGGAACTATTGATGAGATCTTTAAGTCGCTTGTTGACCGTATTGTTTTTTTACGCGCAGAGATGGACCTTACAGCGCTTGAAACCGACATTGAACATCTTGATCTGACGATCTCTGATTTTGAGGAAGCCAGTGACATTGCGCCGGAGCTGTTGCTGGAGATTGATGCGATAAAACGTGCCGAGGCAGAAGAAGAGGAAGAGCGGCGTGACCTGGAAAAAGCGAAACGCAAAAGGATTGCCGCCCGCCTGAAAAATGCCAAAATAAAAAAGAAGGACAGGACTGCTGCTCCGGCCAGGAAGGCCGTTAAAAAGACCAGTTCCGTGAAAAAAGCAGCTTCGCCAAAAAAAGCAGCGCCGGTCAAAAAAACCTCAGCCAGACAAAAGGCCAAAAAAGGGGTTTTAAAGAAGGTGCTTAAAGTGGTAAAGAGGAAGATTGTTGCTGCAGTGAAAAAAGCAGTGAAGAAAAAAAGCGTGCCCAAACCTTCACCTGCAAAGAAGAGTGCTGGCAAAAAGCCGGTAAAAAAGACAGCTCCGAAAAAAGCCGCGCCCAAAAAGAAAAAACCGGCCGGCAGAAAATAGATTGAAAAACAATAAAAATAGTCCGGCGCAGTGGCTGCCGGCTTTTTTATTTAATGATGAACCTTAACCATGGATAATAGTTTTGTTGATTATGTGAAGATCTGCTGCAGGAGCGGTAAGGGAGGGGCGGGTTCAGTGCATTTCCACCGTGATAAGTTCACGGCCATGGGAGGACCCGATGGAGGCAACGGTGGCAGGGGAGGCCACATTATTTTGCGGGGGAACAGGCAACTTTGGACCCTCATACACCTTAAATACCGCAAACATGTAATTGCCAAGGCCGGAGAGAACGGTTCAAGTTCACACAGCAGCGGCAAACAGGGCAAAGATGAGATACTGGAAGTGCCCCTGGGTACGGTGGCAAAAGACGCTGAAACGGGTGAGATACATTGTGAAATCACAGAAGACGGACAGGAAGTGATACTGGTTCCGGGAGGCAGAGGCGGGCTGGGCAATTCGAATTTCAAGAAAAGCACCATGCAGAGTCCGCAGTTTGCACAGCCCGGTGAGCCGGGAAGAACAGAGTGGAAGGTGCTTGAGTTAAAGGTGCTGGCCGATGTAGGCCTGGTGGGTTTTCCCAACGCCGGCAAATCAACATTGTTGTCGGTTGTAAGTGCAGCCAAACCCGAGATAGCGAATTATCCTTTCACCACCCTGGTGCCCAACCTCGGTATTGTGCCTTATCACGATTTTAAGAGTTTTGTGATGGCTGATATTCCGGGGATCATTGAGGGAGCGCACGAAGGAAAAGGGCTTGGACTTCGTTTTCTCAGACATATAGAGCGTAACAGTTCACTGCTGTTTGTGGTAAGCTGCGACAGTAAGGATATTGTGGAGGAATACAAGATCCTGCTGAATGAGCTCAAAAAGTTCAACCCTGAACTCCTGAGCAAAAAACGAATTCTGGGCATCAGTAAGGCAGATATGCTTGATGAAGAGCTTGAGAAGGAGATGGAAAAAGATCTTAAAAAGCGGTTAAAGGGAAAAAATGCGGTGCCTTTTATTTTCTTTTCCTCGGCCAGCCAGAAAAACATCAGCCGCCTGAAGGACATGTTGTGGGAGCAGCTTAATTCATAAAGTTTTTTGCAGCCGGACTTTGGTTTTGGGCTCAGCCACACAAAATCCTGCGACCCGTTGCGGTTTAAACCCTGAAATAAGGCCTGCGGACCCCGTAATACTATAATTTTCAGCTATTTCTTTGGCAATCGGTATAAATGCACTATCTTTGCCATCCTTAAAAATCAGTAGAGATGCCAAAAATGAAGACTAACTCCAGCGCTAAAAAACGTTTTAGCCTTACTGGAAGCGGGAAGATAAAGAGAAAGCATGCTTACAAGCGTCACATTCTGACCAAGAAAGAAAAAGACCGCAAGCGCGGACTTAGCAAGACCGGTCTGGTGAGCGCTGCCGATACGCCGAATGTAAAATACATGCTGGCTATCTAAGCACCATTTTTATTTAAATACCGTACGGTTAATTAAAACAAGGTTTAACCCGGGTTCCAGCCTGAAAAGTCCCTGCGGGGCGCTGGATCTCAAAAACAAAAACAAATGCCACGTTCAGTAAATCACGTAGCCAGCAAGGCACGCAGAAAAAAGATCCTCAGCCTCACTAAAGGCTATTGGGGTGCAAGAGGTAATGTGTTCACCATTGCGAAGAACACGCTCGAAAAAGGTTTAACTTATGCTTACCGCGATCGTAAGAACAAAAAACGCAGCATGCGTGGTTTGTGGATCCAGCGTATTAACGCAGGTGTTCGCGAGCATGGCATGAGCTACTCTGAATTTATGGGTAAACTGCATGGAAAGGGCCTCAGCCTTAACCGTAAGGTGCTTGCAGACCTCGCCATGAACCATCCGGAGGCTTTTGCCGCCGTGGTTAAGCAGGTTCAATAGATCCCCGATTTTGAAAATACATCCTTCAGGACCTCAGGAAAGGGGCCTGCCAAGGGATATTAACAGCCTGACGCCCCGCAAAGGGGCGTTTTTGTTTCTTTCACACATAAAACCTTACACATTGACGTATTTTAACGTTATTAATTCAGGGAATTGGTTTTATTTGTGTGACAAATTAATTAAAACAAGTTCTTGAAAAAAAGCATGAAAACAAAGGCAAAACGAATGGAAGTGAAAGGCACGACCTATCTTGTAAAGCTTCGTATAGATAACCGTACCGTAATTACCGTTAGAACAAAAGAGAGTCTCAAAAACTGGAAGGCCAGGTATCCTGATGCCGTAGAGGTGGCCTAAAACCATCAGATCCATTTTCTCCGTCTGAAATAATACAGTAGTCCGCCGATCACAGTAAGCATGATCAGCCAAACCACTATATACCCATAGGCCGAGTGTAGCTCAGGCATATAATCAAAGTTCATACCGTAAACACCGGCAATAAAGGTAACCGGTATAAAAACACTCGACATTACAGTTAGCACCTTCATTACCTCGTTCATTTTGTTCGAATTGGTGCTGAGGTAGATATCCATCATCCCGCTTAACAGATCGCGGTAAGTTTCAACGGCATCAATAATCCTGGTACTGTGGTCATGAAGGTCGCGGAGGAAGATCTGTGTATTGGCGGTGATGAAGGGAGATTCACAGCGGATGAGGTTACTTATAAGATCGCGTACCGGCCACACCTGTTTGCGCAGATAGATCACCTCGCGTTTAAGGTGATAGAGCTGAAGCAGGGATTCGCGCTGCGGATCGTTCATAATTTCCTCCTCCACATCACTTATCTTGTCGCCTATTTTTTCCACGGCATTAAAATACCAGTCAACAACAGCATCCATCAGCGCATAAAAAAGGTAGTCGGCGCCGTTTTTACGCACCCTTCCTTTGCCCTGGCGCAGTCGTAAACGTATTACGTCAAAGGCATCACCTCCCTGCGGTTCCTGAAAAGAGATCACTATGTTTTCCTGAAGCACCAGCGAGAGCTGTTCAGAATGTGCCTCTGTGTCATACATGATCATTTTCATCACCGAAAGCAGATAATGCTCGTAATCTTCAAATTTTGGCCGCTGGTCAATGTGAACAATATCTTCCAGCGTAAGCGGGTGCAGGTTAAAGTGCTTGCCTATGGTTTCAATCAGTTGCACATCGTGAACTCCTTCAACGTTGATCCATTTTATCATGTCGGGCCGCATAAAACGGATGCATTCTGCAAAATCGTAAAATTCCTTTTCAAAAAACTCCTGCTCAGTGAATTCTATAAGGGTGATCTTAACCCTGCCGCTTTGTTCACCGGTGTAAAATAATGTTCCCGGAGGAGCTCCCTTTTCTTTTGGACGATTCATTCAGCGGCTGATTTAGAATTGAGGGCCTCTACTACAACTACAATCTCACCTTTGGCCGGTTTGCCATTGAAATGAGTAATGAGGTCTGAAAGTGTTCCTCTGCGGGTTTCTTCAAACACTTTGCTGAGTTCACGCGACACGCTGGCCTGCCTTTCTTCGCCAAGGTATGTGGCCAGTTCTTTAAGCAGTTTTTCAAGCCTGTATGGCGATTCGTACAGTATAAATGTTTTTTCTTCCAGAGCCAGGGCCTTCAGTTTGGTCTGCCTGCCTTTTTTCTGCGGCAGAAATCCATAAAACACAAATTCATTACAGGGGAAACCACTGTTAACCAGTGCCGGTACAAATGCAGTGGCACCGGGCAGGCAACTCACTTCGAATCCCTTTCTAATGGCCTCGCGTGTTATCAGAAAACCTGGATCGGAAATGGCGGGAGTGCCGGCATCTGAAACAAGGGCGATGTTCCGGCCACTTTCAAGAATTTGCAGAAGCTCCTCAAGCACCTTGTGTTCATTATGCTGATGGTAGGGTCTCATTGGCTTTTCAATGCTGAGATGTTTCAGCAGGAAACCGCTGGTGCGTGTATCTTCAGCAAGTATCAGGTCAACGGTTTTAAGCGTTTCAATCGCTCTCAGGGTAATGTCTCCCAGGTTACCGATTGGTGTAGGTACTACATAGAGTTTGCCGCTCATTTGTGTGAAGATAGCAGGTTTGCAGGAGTGTTCATTTGGTATGAGAGGGAGTTATTGATAAGTAACGGTTAATTGTATGGACAAAGTTTCAGCCCTACTTAGGCATTAACAACTTCGTACTTCGTATTTCGTGCTTTGTACTTTACTTCTATGAAAAGCTCTGCATATCACAAAGTTTTTTGTACGTGCCATTTTTAGCTACCAGTTCGGCATGCGTTCCGCGTTCAATGATCTCGCCTTTCTGCAGAACAATAATTTCATCGGCGTTGATGATGGTTGAAAGCCGGTGAGCGATCACAATACTGGTGCGGTTCTGCATAAGATTGGCCAAAGCATCCTGAACCAGCTTTTCACTTTCGGTATCAAGTGCCGAAGTTGCTTCGTCTAGAATAAGTATGTCAGGATCTTTCAGCACCGCGCGGGCGATACTCAGTCGCTGGCGCTGACCTCCGCTTAGTTTGCCGCCTCTGTCGCCGATGTTTGTATCGTAGCCATTTGGCAGTTCTAAGATAAATTCATGGGCGTTGGCAACCTTCGCCGCTTCAATCACCTCTTCGCGCGAGGCGCCGGTTCGGCCAAATGCAATGTTGTTGTGCACAGTATCGTTAAAGAGCAGGCTCTCCTGAGTGACCACCCCAATGATTTTACGGAGAGAACCCAGACTTATTTTTTTTATGTCGGTGCCATCAATCGTTAAGGCGCCTTTATCGGCTTCATAAAACCGCGGAAGCATATCAGCCAGTGTTGTTTTTCCGCTGCCGCTTTGTCCTACCAGGGCCACTGCTTTTCCCTTAGGGATCACCAACTCAATGTTCTTAAGAACATGACCGTTGTCTCCCTTGTGATAAGCAAACGTAACATTGCTGTACCGGATCTCCTTTTGCAGGCCCCCGATCTCTACAGCACCGGGAATATCCCTTATCAGGTCATCGGCCTTCAGTATTTTGTCGATCCGCTCTTCACTGGCCACACCTTTCTGGATGTTGTTATAGGAGGTGGTGATCTGTTTGATGGGAGGAATGAGCTGGCTGGCGAGCGCAAAATAGGTAATAAAATGGGGGGCGCTGATCTCTGTGGCAAACACCATCTTTCCGCCTATAAAAAGGATCAGCATCAGTATTCCGGTAACAATGGTCTCGGTAAGCGGCGAACTCAGGTCGGTTTTGCGGTACACCTTTACCGACTGGCCGTAGAAGGTCTGGTTTATGTTTCTGAACTTGTTGTTCATGTGGTCTTCAGCGCTGAATGCTTTGATCACTTTAAGGCTGCCAAGCGTTTCTTCTATAATACTGATGAGCTGACCTAAAGTTTCTTTTGAGCGGCGCGCCGCGCTTTTAAGACTTTTTCCGAGCACTGCAATTACAAGAGCGGCAATTGGCAGCAGCAGCAAAATATAGAGGGTAAGCGAGGTGCTGATCAGCAGCATCATCGTGAAAAGGATGATCACCGTCAGAGGTTCCCTGAAAATCATTTCAAGGGTTTGCATTATGCTCCATTCAATCTCCTGAACATCGGCGCTCATCCTGCTCATGAGGTCTCCTTTTTTTTCCTCACTGTAATAGCTGAGTGGCAATGAAAGTGATTTTTTATAAAGTTTATTGCGCAGGTCACGCACCACGCCATTGCGGATGGGAGCGATAAAAAACATGGCCAGATAGCGGCAGAGATTTTTAAGAAAGGTTAGAGCGAATACTGCAAGGCAGATAAAGACCAGCGTCATTATTTTTCCCTTTTCTGAGATGAGGAACGCCAGCCAGTAACTTGAGAAATGCTGCACAAAATCAGAGGAAAAAGAAAGTTCGGGTGCTCCCCGGGCAAGGATGCTGTGAACCTCCTGGTCTGCGGCCTTAAAAAGCAGTTCCGAAAAGGGACCGATAAGCGCAAGGGTAGCCGCTGAAAAAACAGCGAACAACACGTTAAAAATTATGTTGAGTGCCGTGTAGCCCTTGTAATTACTGGTATATTTTAATACAGAGAAGAGCTTTTTCATCTATTTTGGCGAAGATACCACAAAAAAACTAAGTACATTTGGCGCATGGAGAGTCTCAGGCAGCAAAAGGTAAACAAGCTGCTGGCTAAAGAGCTGGCGGAAATTTTCAGGAGTGAGGCCAGGTCGCTTTTTGGTGGTGGATTTATCACCGTCACTCAGGTGAGGGTTAGTCCCGACCTTGGCAGCGCGAAGGTTTACCTGAGTATTATGGCAACGAAAGACAAACAAGCAATTTTTAAACTTGTGGAGTCGCAGAACAGCGTGGTGCGGCGTAAACTGGGACATGCCGTTGGAAAGCAGTTGCGGATTGTACCTGAGCTTCATTTTTATATTGATGATTCGCTCGACTATGCTATGAAAATTGAGGAACTTTTAAAGAAGAAATAAGCTGAACGTTTCTTTATACATAGCCAGGCGCTACCTTATTTCCAAAAAATCAAACAACGTTATTAATATTATCAGCTGGATCAGCATTGTTGCCATTGCGGTAACTACGGCTGCTCTGGTAATAGTTCTTTCGGCCATGAACGGCTTAACCGGTATTGTTGCCGGTTTGTACAACGCCTTTGAACCTGATATCCGGATAACCACGGCAGAAGGTAAATTTTTCGACGCCGATGAAGAACTTCTGAGAAAGATAAAGAGCGTTCAGTTTGTTGAGATCGTTTCAAGAACTCTTTCTGACAAAGTGCTGATACGAAATGGTGAACAGCAAACGCTGGTTACCCTGAAAGGCATTGACGATAATTTCAGGGCAATTACCAACATAGATGCCGCCATAAGCGAAGGCATGTACGGACTTGATGCAAGGGGACGACACAATATTCTGCTTGGCAGGGGAGTGGCCAATCAGCTGGGGATTACACTGCATTCACTGATGTATGAGCTCAGTTTATTCAGTCCGGTGCGAGGAGGCGGGCAGAGCCTGAACCCTGAAGACAATCTGAGTCTGCTTTATTGTACTCCGAGCGGTATTTTTTCACTAAACGACGAGCTTGATTTTCAGTATTCATTTGTAAATATTAATACCTCCCGAAAGCTGCTGGATATTCCTGAAAAGGTGAGCGCTGTTGAGATCAAATGTACTGAGGACAAAATGGAGGATGTGCAGGAGGAATTAAAGAAGATGCTGGGCGAGGATTATGTGATAAAGAATCGTTACGAATTGAACGATGTGCTGTTTCGTTCACTTGAAACAGAGAAACTGGCTACTTTTATTATTCTCGCCTTTATTTTGGTGATCGCCACTTTTAATATTATTGGTGCGCTTACTATGCTCATCATTGAGAAACAAAAGGACATCAATACCCTCTACAGCATGGGCGCCCACAAAAAGATGGTGAGGAACATTTTTATGGGTGAAGGATTTCTGATAACCGGCATCGGCGCGTTGATCGGGCTGAGCCTGGGCTTGTTTGTGTGCTGGTTACAGATACAGTTCCATCTTGTAAAGTTCGGCAGCGAGTTTATTGTTCCATACTATCCTATTGAATTGCAACTGAAGGATTTTGTATGGATATTTTTGCTCATTATGCTTATTGGTTTTCTTGCGGCCTTGTATCCGGTTAGGGTTTTCACAAGAAGCGCGCAGAGGTGAGAGCGTGGTGTTATATAGGGCCTTTTGAAAAGTCGGAACTTCCTACCTCGTACCTCGTACTTCATACTTCGTACCTCGAACTTCGTCCCTCACCCTTCCCACCACTTCGCTTTTATCCCCACATATACGCCCTGTTCTTCGCAGCGAATAGGATAAGTTTTTAAGGCAAACCCTCCGCCACTGGTGCCTTTCCCGCTTTCAAGATCGTATGAATAGCGGTGCAGCGGACAAACGATCTCGTTTTTAACGGTACAAAAACCTTTACTCAGACTCGCGCCGTTGTGTGGACAGCGGTCTTGTACCGCATAAGCGCCGTGGCTTGTGCGGGTTATGCAGATCTTTTCCCCTTTCAGCTCAAACACCATCATGGTGCCTTCCTGAATGTAATTTTCAAACTCTTTCGCCGACTCAAATATTTTTATCCAGTGATACGCCACTTAAATAAGATCTTTCATAGAGTATATTCCTTTTTTGTTGTGAAGGAATTCCGCTGCCAGTACCGATCCTCTTGCAAAACCCTGGCGGTTATGTGCCTTGTGCATGATTTCGATGTCATCAATATCTGAACTGTACTTAACTACATGTGTGCCAGGCACCTCACCTTCACGTTTGTCATTTATACGCAGGATATCAATTTTTTCGTCAGGCTCATTGTTTTCCGCAAGCGCCCATTCTTTTTTTCGTTTAATTTTTTCAAGCAGCTGTTCAGCAAGTGTAATCGCTGTCCCGCTTGGTTTATCGAGCTTGTGGATGTGGTGGATCTCCTCCATACTTACATCGTACTCCTCGTAGCGGTTCATCAGTTCAGCCAGATAGCTGTTGACTTTAAAAAACAGATTTACCCCAACACTGAAATTTGTTGCATGAAAAAGACTGCCATTCTTTTGCAGACAAAGGTTCTTTATCTCCTCAAACTGATTGTACCAGCCTGTAGTCCCTACCACGACCGGCAAGGTTGCATCAAAACATTTTTTAAGGTTGGTAATTACCGTGTCCGGCGTACTGAATTCGATGGCAACGTCCCCTTTTTGCAGGTCCTGCAGACTTATTTTTTCCGCGTTGTCTTTGTCAACTTTTAAAATTATTTCGTGTTTTCGCTGAAGGGCGATCTTTTCAATCTCCTTTCCCATCTTGCCATATCCAAGTAAAACTATTTTCATTATTTTTTGAATTTAAGTGTTAGAGTTAGTCCCGCGCTCACATTTCCAGGTTGCCCCCAGCAGACGTGTTCGCTAAAAGGTTTTAAATGCAGGCTCAGGTCATCGCTCACATCGAATGTCTTAAGATGCGCGTCAACGTTGGCGTCGGCAATATTGATAAGGTAGATAATGATCAGGCCAAGAGCAGAGAAGTCGCGCAGCCTTCTTGATTCCCTTTTAAGGGTAATTAATTGCTGCGTGTCGTAGCCACTTATGTTCTGTGTAGAGGTATCGTCGTCGTACATTGCGGCAAGGTTCCTGCTGAAATATTGCACATCGCTGTTGTGAAGCGAAAATAGGTATCCAAGCCCTCCTATGCCGGCATAGATTACCGGCACCTTCCAGTATTTTCGATTGTAAATTTGTCCTGCTCCTGGCAGAACGGCACTCAGCAGACTAGCTTTCCGGGGACCGGAATAGACCTTTCGCGGCACTCCGCTGCTGTCTGCCTGTGCGCTTTGTTCCTCCTGTGCCTGCAGAAAGAACTTGCTGGCGAACAGCAGAAGTAATAATATCAGGAAAGATCTGCGCACTACTTCACTATGTCTTTCACGTTGAGGTGCCCCAGGTCGGTGTCCATCGATCTGTCTAGCTCCTTCATCAGTTCGTTAATGTGCAGCATTTCATCAGAGTCGGCGATCGGCAGGTTGTTAACGCCCTTTTTCTCCAGGGCGTCGATAAGATATTTTACGGTGAACTTGGTATCGGGCACGCCTGGGATGTAGAAGATGTCCTTTTCACCTTCGGGACGGACCTCAACAAAAACGCCGCATTCAACGAATTCATTTACGATAGTGCGGGTAAGTTTAGAAGGTAGATCCAGGCGGTCGCTGATATCATTAATAGTTGGCGCTTTTTCGAGGTTATGAAATTTTTTGGCAACGAGGTTGGCGATCATCAGCGCCACTACTTTTTTGTAGCGTGGACTCAATTTTTGGATGTCGTCATCTAACTCATAATGATCGACGTTTTGGTAAGAGTAGGTGAGTTCAGCACCGAACAGCACGATGTACCAGCAATACTGTACCCAGATAAGGAAGAGCGGGAGCGCTGCAAAAGTACCGTAAATAGCGTTCATGCGGTTAACGCCTATCTGAAATTTTACATAGGCCCAGCCAAGTAATTCAAAAGCCGCCATTGAAATAACAGCGGCAATTATGGCCGGAAGGTATTTCACTTTTGTATTGGGGAGTGCGAGGTAGATAAAAGCAAAAATGCTTGCGATCAGCGAATAGGCGAGTATTTTCAGCGATATGGTGCCCAGAAAACCGAGGTACTGCATATTTCCTATCCTGGCCTGAACCGCAACTGTGAGACCTGCTGAGACGATTAGGAAAACCGGCCCCACGATCATAATTGTCAGATAGTCGGTGAGTTTTCTCACCCAGCTGCGACCTCTTTTTATTTCCCAGATATTGTTGAAGATCTCCTCCATGCTCATGAGCAGTTTCATCACGCTCCATAATAAAAGGAGAATACCAATACCGGCAATCACGCCCCCTCGGGTTGTGGAAAGCATCTGATTAGCGTAAACAAAAGCATTGCTAAGTACATCGCTGTATTGAGGATAGTTGCTAAGGATCTGAACTTGCAGGTCCTTCTCATAACCAAATCCTTTGGCAATGGCAAAAACCAGTGCCAGCACCGGAACAATGGAGAAAAGTGTATAAAAAGTAAGCGCAGTAGCGGCAGTAAGGCAATTGTCGGTACCAAAACGCTTGGCAGCAAGCGAAAAAACACGCAGCTGCCTGATGAGCAGTCCCTGCCTCCTGTCAACCTTGCTGATCCTTACTTTCCAGAGTTTCTCACTTACAAATTCGTATGTTTTTTTTGCCGCCGGGACGAACTTTGCCATATCTAACAAAAATAAGAAATCGCAGGCGTGTGAGCTAATTGCTGAAAATTGATTTTATTTGCTTAATTCATAACATCTCTAAGCTCCGCTCCATATCCATTCTATCAGGTCCGCTTCTGGCGCTGCTTATCTGGCTTTTCGCCGACCTTGAACCCGGAAACCGGCAGGTAACCTATATGGCCGGCGTGGCAGCATGGATGTGTGCCTGGTGGTTTACCGAAGCAGTGAGTTTTGGCGTTACAGCCATGGTGCCGGTGTTAATGTTGCCGCTTTTTGGGATTGCCAATGTTAAAGATGTGGCTCAACAGTACAGCGACAGTATCATCTTTCTTTTTATTGGTGGCTTTATGCTGGCTTTTGCCATTGAGAAATGGAATTTTCATAAGCGTATTGCGCTTAAAATTCTTTCAGTGGTGGGTAAAAGTCCCTCAACGGTGCTGTTTGGAGTAATGGCTTCAACATTTCTGATCAGTAACTGGATCAGCAATACCGCCACTACCATGATGCTTTTTGCCGCGGTGCTGGCGCTGGTGCAGGAGACAAAAAAATACATACCTCATAACAGCGGGAAATTCGCTGCCGCCTTGTTACTGGGACTGGCTTTTGCTGCCACCATAGGCGGACTGGCAACGCCTGTAGGAACTCCGCCCAACATGTATTTTTTTAAGCAGTTCCGCGAAGCATTTACCGGTGATACCAGCCTAAATTTTTTTAAATGGAGCCTTATCGGCTATCCGATAGCTATTATTTTTCTTTTTATGACTTACGGTGTTCTGAATTTTTATTTCCTGAGAAACAAGGTGAAGCTTGACATCAAACAGGAATATTTTTCCGCTGCCTATAAAAGTCTGGGGAGATTTACGCAGGAAGAAAAATGGATCGCGGGTATATTTGTTTCCTGCATCCTGCTATGGCTCACGCGCGCAGACATAGATTTCAGTTTTTTCACCTTCAGGGGATGGAACCGTTTATTTCCCAGGAGTGAATTTATTGACGACTCCTTTGTTGCGCTTGTGGCAGCTATTCTGCTTTTTGTGATCCCTTCAGCTAAAAACAAGGGCCAGGGTTTGCTGATATGGGAGGACGCGAAAAAACTGCGTTATGACATCATACTCATGTTTGGCTCTGGTTTCGCGCTTGCCTACGGATTTGAGGTATCTGGCCTGAGCACCTGGCTTGCTTCAAGCCTCACCGTTCTTCGGGGTGTTCATCCGATTCTGATCATTATAGGCATTTGTATAGTGGTTACGCTCATCAGTGAATTCGCTTCCAATATAGCAAGTATACAGCTGGCCATTCCTGTGATGATAGCGCTGCAGAAAGATCTTGAAATGTCGCCGCTTTTACTCATGATGCCGGCCACATTTGCGGCCTCGCTTGGATTTATGCTGCCTGTGGCCACTGCTGCAAATACCATAGTTTTCGGAACACGAATGATAAACATACGTGACATGCTGAAAGTTGGATTTGTGCTTGATCTGCTGGGAATTCTGGTAATAGCAATTTTATGCTACTTATATTTGCTGTGATTTATGATCAGGGGAAAGAATATCCGTAAGAGTTTTAACGGACTCGAAATATTGAGGGGAGTTGATATTGAGGTAAACAAAGGAGAAATAGTTTCAATTGTAGGATCTTCTGGTGCAGGAAAAACCACCCTGCTCACGATCCTGGGCACTCTCGATCGCCCTGATGCAGGTGAAATTCATCTCGATGATCAGGTGGTTTCAGATCTGAACGATAAAAAGCTAGCCGCCTTCAGGAACAGGAACATTGGCTTTGTGTTTCAGTTTCACCAGCTTCTGCCTGAGTTCACGGCACTTGAAAACGTGGCAATGCCTGCACTCATCGCTAAAACAAACAAAAAAGAGGCATTTGACAAGGCTGCCAGGCTGCTGGCTGGGCTTAATCTTGCCGGGCGCGCAGATCACAAGCCTTCACAGCTGAGCGGGGGTGAACAGCAGCGTGTGGCGGTAGCAAGAGCACTAATAAACGACCCCAAGGTGATCTTTGCCGATGAACCCAGCGGCAACCTCGACAGTACCAACGCGGCAGAACTGCACCAGCTTTTTTTTCGCCTGCGTGAACAAAGCGGGCAGACGTTTGTAATAGTGACCCATAACAGCGAACTGGCTTCTATGGCCGACCGCACACTGGTAATGCGTGACGGGAAAATAGTGTCATAAAAAGTCCTTAATCTTTTATTAACCTCCGGCAATCGCAGAAAAGGACCCCCGGGATATGTTTGCGCTGCCGTTGCCTTTGCGGGAACAGGGCTGTGCTTCACACATTTATACTCCGTATTTCGAACTTTGTACTTGGTACTTCGTATTTTGCACTTCGTACTTGTATTGTCACCTCATCTTATCCCCACCTATCTCCTCCACGCCTACCTGCTCATTCCTGTTGTTAAACAAAAGGTCCGCTACACCGTTACTGATCATCAGATAGGGAGCCTTCAGCACCAGGTTGTACCGTAGAGCCTGTTCCACAACTTCCCTGTTTAGCGCGATGTATGGTGCCTTACATTCAACGATCAGCCAGGGCGCAAGATCGCGTTTGTACACTACAATGTCGTAGCGCTTGCTGATGCCGTTAAGGATAAGTTCCTTTTCAACAGAGATCAGCGCGGGCGGGATCTTTTTTTCTTTTACCAGGTAATTAAGTACATGCTGCCTTACCCATTCTTCAGGCGTTAACACAAGCCATTTGCGCCTTATCTCGTCAAAAATATACATGCCACTGGCACGTTTTTTTAAACGCACGGCAAAGGGTGGGTATTTCAGCACATGCTCCAGGTTTCAGGAATAATTTTTTAAATATATTTACATTATCTGCTCATGAATGATTTTTTTTTGAGCATTGAATCTACTTATGAAGACAAAAGAAGAGATTGTGCAGAACTGGCTGCCCCGTTACACCGGGGTTAAAATTGATGAGTTTGGCGAATATATCATACTTGTGAACTTTTCCAATTACGTCATCCAATTTGCCAATCAGTACAATGTGGAAGTGCGGGGTCTCGACCGGCCAATGAACTCAGCTACCGCCGACAATATCACCATCATTAATTTCGGAATGGGCAGTGCCAGTGCGGCCACGGTGATGGACCTGCTTACTGCTCTTTCGCCCAAGGCAGTGCTATTTCTCGGAAAATGCGGGGGACTTAAAAAGAAAAACCATATCGGGGATCTTATTCTGCCCATTGCAGCCATTCGCGGAGAAGGTACAAGCAACGACTATATGCCTCCGGAAGTTCCCGCCCTGCCCGCCTTCAGCCTGCAGAAAGCCATTTCTCACACGATCCGCCTTAAAAGCCTGGATTACTGGACGGGCACCGTTTACACAACCAACCGCAGGGTTTGGGAGCATGACGAGAAATTCAAGGACTATCTCCGGACGTTACGGACCATGGCAATTGACATGGAAACTGCTACCATATTTACTGTGGGGTTTGTGAACAGCATCCCCACTGGTGCCCTTTTGCTGGTAACAGATCAGCCGATGATCGCCGAGGGTGTAAAAACGGAACAAAGCGATCAGAAAGTAACTGAGAATTTCGTAAGTAACCATCTCCAGATCGGCATTGAAGCACTTAAAGAATTGCAGAACAAAGGTGTTACTGTAAAACACCTAAGATTCGAATAATTGCCCGCTTCAAAAGATAAACATACTGCTCTGTATTACGCCGACGGCTTACGATCAGGCGATATTGCGCTGCTAAGCCGGGCCATTACCTTTGTAGAATCTACAAGCCCTGCCCATCGTACACTGGCCAGAGAGATCATAACCCTTTGCGGTTCACCCAAACAAAACACATTCAGACTGGGAATTACAGGCGTACCGGGTGCTGGAAAAAGCACTTTTATTGAAAGTTTTGGAGCCCATGTATTAAAAGCAGGACACAAACTGGCAGTACTGGCTGTAGATCCCTCAAGTGTTAAGAGCGGGGGAAGTATCCTGGGCGACAAAACCCGCATGACACAGCTTTCGGCAAGCGAGAACGTTTATATCCGTCCCTCACCAAGCGGCGGTGCCCTGGGCGGTATCACAAGAGTAACCTATCAAACCATCAGTCTTTGTGAAGCTGCCGGTTTCGATTATGTAATTGTGGAAACCGTTGGGGTGGGGCAGAGCGAGGTGGCTGTTGGCAGGATCACAGACTTTTTTCTGCTTTTGATGCTGGCCGGGGCGGGCGACGACCTGCAGGGCATAAAAAGAGGCATTATGGAAATGGCCGATGCCCTGGTATTTACCAAGGCAGATTCGGGCAATGAAAAAAGAGCTGCCACCGCACGGTCAGAGTTCGCTAAGGTTATGCACCTTTTACAGCCGCCGGATAGCGGCTGGAAGCCTCCGGTACTAACCTGTTCAGCCATAGAAAATAAAGGCATTGCCGAGGTATTTAAAGTAACTGAAAAGTACCGGCTGCAAACCTCTGGTTCAGGTTATTTTGAGCAGAACCGGTTCAGGCAGCAGATCCAGATCTTTACCGAGGCACTTGAGCAGGAAGTTCTGCTGAAGTTCTACAAGACCTTTGACCTCAAGAAAAAACTACGCGATCTTAAATACCGCAACACAGCAATTGACCCCTTCGAGGAGGTTGCCTCCGTTTTAAGAGAGACCGGACTTGGCTGAGACCCCAAAACCCTGTTAAAATAACACAAGGTCAGAGAGCCGGTTGTTTAAGTGCTGATAACCAGGCCTATCTGATTTGCAATAATGGCACTGTTTTTTCGGAAATAGTTTTTTGTTACCGAAAAATTTTTTTCTTTTGCATGAAATTTAAAAAGCGCGCGTAATCAGAATATGTACTGGACATTAGAATTAGCAAGCTGGCTGGAAGATGCCCCCTGGCCTGCCACAAAGGATGAATTAATTGATTATGCCATGCGCAGTGGTGCGCCGATGGAAGTGATAGAAAATCTTCAGGAGATGGAAGATGAGGGCGAGAGTTACGAAAGTATCGAGGAAATCTGGCCGGATTATCCTACCAAAGATGATTTCTTTTTTAATGAAGACGAATTTTAGATAAAGCCGGCAAAAGCCGGTTTTTTGTTTGAGGGGAGGCTAGTTATGCTGTTGCAAGGATTGCTCAGGGGTCAAGGCAGTGTAAATTCGGCACTCAAAAACAGTGCCTGTGGTGTGGGAGAAATTCCGTAATAAATTGCAACCGGTTTTTTCCGGTGATGTATGCCAGACTGGGTAAGTACAAGACTATTCAGCTTTACCTTGAGGGCATTTTAATTGCGGTCCTGTTCAGCATAGGTTGAGGAATAAGTTGCGCATAACCAAAGGGTGCCATTTCGTCTGCATCTGAGCTGCCATAACCGCCGGCGGTTCTTCTGGTCTCTTTTGAATCAGGCAGGATTACTGCCACGTCATCCAATTCGTTGATCTTCGATTCAAAAAAATTGTAGGTGCTGCTGATGACCTCCAGAAGTTCCATCACGGCGGGTTCAATTTCGCTGTTGTTAGAGAAGTAATCCGCTGCCTGTCGTTTCAGTAAATTGTTCAATTTTTCTAAGAATAGTTTCTGTAAAGATGCAGGCTCTATCAGGCAGATAAAACCGAAAAACAGAGGCTGTTTTACAGATGCAAGATTTTTGAGGATCTTGTAATTAACTGGGAACAGCGACTGATTCGGAATGTCAGAAAAGATCTTTTATTGCCACATGCAGATTTGCAGATCTAATCAATCGATTTCCTGTTAAAAATTATGTACCCTATATGAAAGAAAAAGGAAAAAGGATTTACACTGGCAAAACTAACCTGCGACTGGTCGTAGTAGTTTAAGCCGGCACTCACCGGACCAATTGGGCTGTTATACACCAGGGCGGCAACACCGGTAAAATGCCGGTATAAAAATGGGGTACTGTATTCGGCTTTACCCTGGGCGTTGCGCAGTATTGAAAGAACAGGCTGGAAGAGATAAGCCTCGAGTCTTACATCAAAAAATTTGCTGGGGCTGGTGATGGCCTTTATTCCACCTGCAAGGTAGTTGTGCGCGCGATAGGCGGGGATAAAAAAGGTCTGACTCTCAGGCGTTGGGTTAAAGGCCGGGGCGGAAAGGATGGTGGCGTTGTAGTTGCTGAAAAAACTCTGTGTAGAGTAAACGGCCTCACTAAAAATGCCGATCCTGAATCCCCGGAATGTTCTTATGTAACTGTCAAAGGTAAGTTTAAGCTGCAGCCAGGGTTCCTGCGGCCTGTTCCTGAAACTCATTGTGTCGCCGCTGGTATTGCCTGGGTAATAACTCTCATTACCGAAAAGGTAACGCGCCCTTGCACTCAGCAGCGTACCGTTAGTGGCATACATTTTTCTGTCCAGGGTGTTTATCTTGTAGTTGGCCTGCAGATACCAGTAGTCAAAATACGTTACATCGGCTGTATCAAGGTTGTTGAAATTTTCATTCTGGTAGTACTGGTTTTTCCACTCCGTAATTCCACCTGCTATGTTAAACTGCGAAATATTTCCTACAGGCACCCCTGCTTTTAGCTCACCGAATTTGTCCTCCTGCACAAGGTACGCCGGTTTAAGCAGGTCATAAAACAGCGCGCTGCTGCTGAAATAGTCCCAGCGACTATAACTAAATGAAGGTTCAATAAATAGTGGAATGGGTCCGGGAAAATCGAATCGGATCCTGCTGTAGCTTCCGGTATGAAGTTTGCCGGTGTAACCGTTTGCGTAAACGCTGAAGCCAAACCGTCCCAGATAATTGTACTGCACCCCCAGAAACGCTTCGCTGATGGGCCTGTTAGAAAGTATGGCACCTGGTTCAAGGTAAAAGGGCTTCTCTTTTTTGCCTCTTAGTTCAAGCACATAGGTTGAGTCAGACCTTAACCTGGCTACCGGAAATAAATTTTTGATCTTATCATCGCTGGCCAGCCGGAAATAACGTTTTTTAAGCTGTTTCAGGGCAATGGGTTTTGGACCATAAAACAAACTTCTCCTTATAAACTCGCTTTGTTTTGCGGTAAAACCGCTGACATGAATGTCGGAAAAATATACCTCTTCAGAGCGGCCCATGTGCCTGAGATTTCTCCGTTTTTCTCTGAGAACCATGCTGTCACTTTGTTCCGTAATTTTCGACCGGATCACCGGCACGTAACGGAGTCCGGCCGCATAACCGCTATCAATTAACTGTTGTGCATACTCAAAATTAAAGATCTTCACTTCGCTCCAGGGCTCTATAATAACGCTGCTTTCAGGAGATACGCTAAAATCTGTCTGGCTCATCAGCATTGCCCGCACCTGAAGGTAGATGTTCTCGTCGTCGGGTTTTGGGTTTTTTTCTGCCACATTACTGCCTATCAGCAGATCGGGTTTAAACTCTTTCAGCATTACATCCAGCGGAAAATTGTCATAAAGACCACCGTCAAACAACAGCTGTCCGTCTATGGTGATCGGTCTCAGGTAAAAAGGATAACTCATGCTGGCCCTGAGGCTGCTGGGAAGATCGCCGTTGCGGAATACCACCGACTTTTTATTTTCTACATCTGATGCAAGGCAGCGGAAGGGAATAAGCAGACTGTCGTAATTGTTTCCCAGTTTATTTGCGACCGCGCTGAATGTTTCCATAAGGTAATAGTCGATGGCCATTGAATTGATAACATTTGTGGGCAGATTTTTAAGGTAGTTGCCCCTGAAATCATAACGAAAAGTAACCCAGGCGGCAAACTCTTCGCGCTTTTTGATCATGTATTCATATTTCACCGGCAGATCGCCCCTCGTGATGGTCTGAAAAAAATAGGTTTTCACCACCTCTTCGATTTGCTTCGGACTGTAACCAATGGCGTAATAAGCGCCTATGAGGCCGCCAATGGAAGTTCCTACAACGTAATCAATAGGGATGTTATTCTCTTCAAGCGCTTTCATCACCCCTATATGACAGAGTCCGCTTGCACCTCCACCGCTCAGTACCAGCCCCACTTTTTGTGCACTGCAATTAAGGGCAAGCAGCAGGCATAAAGTATGTGTGACCAGTTTCACTATTAATTTACAGAGGAGGTATTGGTGGAACCAACAGGCATGGAGTAGGGAAGGTACAGCTTTTGAACAATAGGTTTCACCATAAAATACGCCACTAATTAACCGTTTATTGTGATTAACAAAAACCTGCTGAAAATCGGCCCGGCAGGAGGCAGTGAATATTATTATCTTAGTGCCGCGTGTTGAAATTTACAGTAAAGAAGCTGGGCTACGGAGTGCTTGTGTTGTGGGGGGTGGTAACCACTATCTTTTTTCTTTTCAATGTATTGCCGGGTGATCCGGCCGAGATCATCCTGGGCCAGCGTGCAGGAAAGGAGGCAATAGAGGCCATTCATCGCGATCTTGGTACCAACCGGCCTCTGCCTGAACAATACCTCAATTATCTGAATGATTTGTCACCCATTTCTGTTCACAATGTCAGAGATCAGAACAGTTTCTGGTATCTGAACCCCCGAAAATACGATTGGACCCCTTTAGTAAGTATGGGTAACAGCGCGTGTGTTCTTAAATACCCCTATCTGCGCAAAAGTTACATTACCAAAAGAGACGTGGCCGACATTATCAGAGACACACTGCCGGCGACCGCTGTGCTGGCAATCACAGCTATTGTAATTGCATCGGTGCTGGGAATTGTATTGGGTGTACTTTCTGCTGTAAAAAAAGACAGCTTTTTCGACCGTGGTGTTTTTGTAGCGGCAACGGTGTTCGGAATGAGCGCACCTTCTTTTCTGGTGGGATTGGTGGTGGCATGGCTTTTTGGTTATGTGCTTTCTGATTACACTGGACTCAATGCATCGGGAAGTCTTTACGAGTACGACGTTTGGAAAGGAGAACAATTACATCTGGCAAATCTGATTCTTCCGGCATTTACGCTGGGGATACGCCCACTGAGCATAGTAATACAGCTTACGCGCAGTTCTATGCTTGATGTGCTTTCTCAGGATTTTATACGAACGGCAAGGGCTAAAGGGTTAAAGTACCGAAGCGTTATTGTCGGGCATGCGCTTAGAAACGCGCTTAATCCGGTGGTAACGGCTATTTCAGGCTGGTTCGCGGCGCTGATGGCGGGAGCCGTATTTGTGGAAAAGATCTTTAGCTGGAAAGGTATTGGTAATGAGGTTGTGGAGGCATTAGGTAACAACGACCTGCCGGTAGTGATGGGCGCCACCATTATTTTTGCGTGTATTTTTGTATTAATTAATATAGCGGTCGACATTGTGTATGGCATACTCGATCCGCGCGTCAGAATTCGTTGAACCATGAAAGAGCAAAGAAAAAAGATAGTAGCGGGTAACTGGAAGATGAATACCAGTCTTGATGAAGCAGTTGAGCTGGTTAAAGAGATCGCGGCCCTCAGCAAACAGGTCAGCGGCGTTCAGAAGATCGTCTTTCCGCCTTTTCCATTTATAAAAACGATAAGGGAATTGCTTGTTGATGAACGCGATTTTCTCACAGGCGCACAAAACTGCAGCGAACATGATAAAGGAGCATATACCGGGGAAGTAAGCGCCGCCATGCTGCGAAACGTTGGTTGCAGATATGTGCTGGTTGGCCATAGTGAGAGAAGAAATTATTTTGCCGAAACCGACTCGCAGCTTTACAGCAAAGTTCAGCAGGTGCTACAGAACCACATGAGTGTGATATATTGTTTTGGAGAACAACTGCAGGACAGAAAAACCGGAAACCATTTTAAGACGGTTGAACAACAACTAAAAAGTGTACTGCTGAAATTTCCCCACAGCGAGGTAGACAGGCTGATACTTGCGTACGAGCCCGTATGGGCTATTGGTACAGGTGAAACCGCCTCTCCGCAGCAGGCTCAGGAAATGCACGCTTTTGTTCGTGGTGTTATTGCAGAGCTTTTTGATCAAAAGAAAGCTAACGCCATGAGTATACTGTATGGCGGCAGCTGTAACGCTAAAAACGCGGGTGAGTTGTTTGCCTGCGAGGATGTAGATGGCGGCCTGATAGGCGGAGCAAGTCTTAAGGCAGACGATTTCTGCAAGATCATTCAATCGTTCTGATGGATTACCTGGCCTATCATTTTACAGTTAAGCCCGTGCAGCCAGGTTCCGAGATCCTGATGGCCCTGGTGGCTGACATGGGTTTTGAGAGTTTTGAACAGAATGAAAGCGGATTTATTGCATACGTACGAAAAGACTCTGCTCATCAGGTGAGCCTGAACGGCCTCACTTTTACAGACTTTACTTTTTTATATGAAGTAAAAGAGATCGCCGCAACTAACTGGAATGATGAATGGGAAAAAAATTTCAGTCCAGTACTGGTTGATGATCTTCTTTGTATCCGGGCCCCCTTTCATCCTCCTGCAGAGCATGTAAAACATGAGATCGTGATCATGCCCAAAATGAGTTTTGGTACAGGGCATCATCAAACAACCCGACTGGTGTGCCGTTTGATGTTTGAGCTCGATCTCGCAAACAGGCGGGTGCTTGATATGGGCTGCGGAACCGGTATACTTGCCATACTGGCGAAAAAACTTGGGGCAGGCAAGGTTTTGGGGATTGACATTGATGCCTGGTGTGTTGAAAATGCCACCGAGAACTGTCAGACAAACGACTGTGCAGATATTACGGTCCTTCAGGGTGATACAGGATCACTGCCAGCTGACAGCATCTTTGACCTGGTTGTTGCTAACATCAACAGGAATATTTTGCGGGAGCAATTACCGGCTTATTCACAGCATCTTGCCCCGCAGGGGATACTGATAATGAGTGGCTTTTTTACAACTGATACTGCTGAGCTGAGCGAAGCGGCCGGCAAGCTGGGGCTGGAGCGCGGCCAAAGTGTGGCAGAGGATGAATGGGCGGCATTGCTTTTTACGAAGAAGCAGCGAAAAATTCTCTGATCTTTTGCATGAACTCTTTCTGCAGCTTGCCATTTGTGCACGCGATCTCGCGGCCAAAAAGCCAGTTCTCACCTCCAGAAAAATCCTGAACACTGCCGCCGGCTTCTTTAAGAATAAGCGCACCGGCTGCAACATCCCATGCGTTGAGGTTGTATTCAAAAAAAGCGTCAAGCCTTCCGCAGGCTACATAACAAAGGTCAGGAGCGGCGGCACCAATGCGCCTCACACCATGTGTGTGCTGAATAAAGTAAGTGAGCCCTTTGAGGAAAGACTGCAGGCGCGTAAAATTCGACACAGGAAAGCCGGTTCCTATCAGTGCCTCAGATAAGGAAGACCGTGAGGAGACCCCGATCTTTTTACCATTCAGAAATGCGCCTTCGTTAAGGTGTGCTGAAAAACATTCGTCGCGGCTGATCTCATAAACTACACCAAGCACGATCTGCTGCTGGTGTTCGAGCGCAATACTAACCGCGTAACCGGGAATGCCATGAATAAAATTGGTAGTTCCGTCAAGGGGATCAATGATCCAGTTGTAATCCGCCTTTTCTGTGGCGGTCTCTTCTTCAGTAATAAATCCCGCCGCCGGAAAAAGTCTGCGCAGTGATTCCACAATAAGTTTTTCAGCTTCCCTGTCAACGTAGCTTACCAGGTCGTTAAGCCCTTTTTGTTCTACACTGCTATACGAAAAATTGTTGCGTTCTTTCTGGATGAATCTGGCCGCCTCTGAGGCTGTGGCAATCACGCCTGGTAAAAGTGCAGAAGTTTTCATTGTTTCTTGAATTCCAGACGTGCACCATAGCGGCTTTCGTCAATCTTGCCGCTGTCGAATACAAGGTGTCCATTCACAAAGGTTTTTTCTACCGCGCTTTTAAATGTATGTCCTTCAAACGGGCTCCAGCCGCATTTATATAAAAGGTTATCGCGGCTCACGGTAGTTGTTTTGCCAAGATCGGCAAGTATAAGGTCGGCAGCATAACCTTCTCTGATATAGCCCCGGTTCCTGATGCGGAAAAGTTCGGCAACGTTATGACTGGTTTTTTGAACAATGGTCTCGAGACTGATTTTTTTCTGGTGGTAAAGATCAAGCAGGGCCAGCAGGCTGTGCTGTACCAGAGGGCCTCCGCTGGGGGCTTCCAGGTATTTCTGCTCTTTTTCAGCCAGTGTGTGCGGCGCATGGTCAGTGGCAATCACATCAATACGATCATCAATAACTGCTGTCAGAATGTTGTCGCGATCATACATGGTTTTAATGGCCGGATTCCATTTTATAAAATTTCCCTTTTTGTTGTAGTCATCATCATAAAACCAGAGGTGATGTACGCATGCTTCGGCGGTGATCCTCTTGTCTTTAAGCGGAATTTTATTTGAGAAGAGTTCAAGTTCTTTAGCAGTTGATATATGCAGGATATGGAGCCGGGTATTGTGCTTTTTTGCAAGCTCAACTGCCATGGAAGAGGATTTGAAACAGGCCTCTTCACTTCTGATAATCGGATGGAATTGCGCATCTATATCTTCTCCGTACTCTTCAATTATGCGTTTTTGATTTTCTTTCACCAGAGGGTCAAATTCGCAGTGCGTGGCGATGAGTGCAGGCACCTTAGAGAAAAATCCTTCAAGCACTTCGAGGTGATCAACCAGCATGTCGCCTGTTGATGAGCCCATAAAGATCTTAAGCCCGCAGATGTTGCTGAAGTCCGCTTTCAGAACCTGCTCAAGGTTGCTGTTGGTGCCGCCAAGGAAAAAGGAGTAGTTGGCAAGCGAGCATTCCGCCGCACGTTTGTATTTTTTTTCCAGTTCCTCTACCGTAGTACTTTGAGGAACAGTATTGGGCATCTCCATGTAACTTGTGACTCCCCCTGCAACAGCTGCCCTTGCCTCTGTGTAGATCTCTCCTTTATGCGTGAGACCAGGTTCCCTGAAATGGACCTGATCGTCAATCAAACCTGGAAATAAGTGAAGTTTTTCTGCATTGATCTCCTTTACAGCCGAGTCAACACTTAACTGTCTTCCGGTTTTTTCAATTATCCCGTCTTTGATAAGCAGGTCAAGCCGGCTGATCTCCTGCTCATTTACTACTGTGGCGTTCTTGATGAGGTATTTCATTTTACGGCATAAAGTTAGGCAAATAACTATTTTTACAGTTCGGGCAACTCAAGCAGGAACTGTTCAATCTTTTTCCGCGCTTCAAAAGGTGAGCAATAATAATTATTAAAGATCACCGAAAAAACCAGATCACCGTGATTCCTGCTTTTAACATAACCGCAATAGGCGCGAACCCTCTCTATGTATCCTGTTTTCGCGCGAAGGTTGTTTTCCAGAACAGTTCCTTTTCCAATACTGCGCATACTTCCCTGCCGGCCTGCTGCAGGCAACGATTGATTCATGACGCTAAAAAATGACGCGTCGCTGTACATAAGTGCCAGAGCCTGACATTGAAGCCGGGCGCTTGCAGTACTTGCCCGGGCCAGACCACTGCCGTCGGCTAACAGTAAAGCTTCAATATCAAGGTCCTTTTTTTTCCAGTAATCGCGTATGGCAGCAAGTCCTGCGGCATGACTGCCTTTACCCAGTGTGAGAAGCAGACTTTCACAGTAATGATTGCTGCTGTGCTGGTTGGTGTGAATGATCAGGTTCTTAAGCGGAGGAGAATTGTGTGTAAAGAACAGTGTGTTATACTCAGCATTTTGTCCGTATACCGATACGGCTTTGCCGCTGCAGAAGATGCCTTTTTTCTTTAATGCGGCAAACAGTGTCTCAGCGCAGAGCAGTGCCGGGTCGGGTAGTGCTGCCTCGATGGTAAATTTTTTTCGGTTAGGGGGAATGCTTCCACGCACAGTTCGTTCGAAGGAGGAGGGATCACCATAAACGTATGCCTGGTCACTGTTTCCTTCGCACTGCACCGAGGCTGTAACTGAGATGCTGTGCTGAATATATTGCGGAGTTACTGAAAGCACCTGCGCTGCGCTGCCAGGAACTCCGCTGCTGAGGTGTATCTGGAACTTATTGTCTCTGTATGAAAGTCCGTTTGGCGTAGCACCAAAATAGTTGCTTATGTCGGCCCAGATCCATTGATCGGGAACGATACGCTGCCATTGCCCTGCATGACCTACAACTGAACCTCTTATTTCTTTTATGCCCAGTGCGGCAAGCTTCTCTGCCCATAATGCGCAGACATCTGCTGTGCTAAAAAACTCACTTTGTAAGGAAGGATCCCCGCTGCCGCAGATAAGCAGATCGCCGGTTAATACCCCGCTTACTTTATCAAAATTACCTGTGCAGGCGATTGTGGTCTTATAAGTGAAATCTGGCCCCAGTATGGCCAGGGCGGCACCTGTGGTAAAGATCTTCAGGGTGCTGGCCGCTGAAAGGGAAAGGTCGGCATTGTACTGCGCGAGTACTTTGCCGGTAGCGGCTTCGCTGACACAATAGCCTATTGAGGCGCCTCTGAGTTGCGGGTCGTTCTTCCATTCTTCTGCCACTTTCTGCGGCTGTGCCAAAGCGGTTAGGCCGCACAGGAAGAGCAGAAAAAAACGCGTCATGTCACCAGATCTCTACGCGTTCTTCGTCAGGACGATACATCTTATCGCCAGGTTTTACTCCAAATGCCTCATGAAATTCTTTCATGTTGGTAAGTGGCGCAAAGGCGCGGAAATATGCGGGCGAATGATAGTCGATGGTAAGAAGCCTTTTTAATTCTTCGTTTCGTGTTATGGATTTCCAGCCCTGGGCCCATGCAATAAAAAAGCGCTGTTCACCGGTGTAACCGTCGATCTTTTTTGAAGGTTTGCCGTTAAGTGACTTTTTATAAGCGTAATAGGCCATAGTGAGTCCGCCGAGATCTGCAATGTTCTCTCCCTGAGTCATACTGCCATTTACACGAAGGGTATCAATTGCCACATACTCATCGAACTGCTTAACGATCAGACCTGTTTTGGCTTTGAAATTTTTAAAGTCTTCCTCAGTCCACCACATTTTCATATTCCCGTCAGCATCAAACTGCGAGCCCTGATCGTCGAAACCATGTGTAAGTTCGTGTCCAATGATCGATCCCATTGTTCCATAATTTGCAGCATCTTCGGCCTGGGGATCGAAAAAGGGAGGCTGCAGAATGGCAGCAGGGAATGTGATCTCGTTGGTTGTGGGATCGTAGTAGGCGTTTACCGTAACAGGAGTCATTTGCCATCTGCTGCGGTCTACTGGTTTTTTAAGGTCGCTGAGATTGTCTTTAACCAGCCAGGTATTAACCCTGCACATATTGGCCCAGTAATTATCGGTGCCTACTTCCATTCCTGTGTAATCCTTCCACTTGTCAGGATAACCAACTTTCCTGATAAGCAGATCAAGTTTGCGGTTGGCCTGTTGTTTGGTTTCAGCGCTCATCCAGTCACGTGTCTCTATACGTTCGCGGTAGGCCAGTACCAGGTTATCTATAAGTTTGTTCACCTTATCTTTTGAGCTTTGAGGAAAATGTTTTTTCACAAATTCTTTGGATACAATTTCGCCCATGCTGCCATTTATCACGTTGTGAACACGCTGCCAGCGGGCCTTCTGAACTTTTGCTCCGCTCATTGTGCGACCTCTGAAAGCAAAATGCACATAGTTGATTCTGCTGCTCAGAAATGGCGCCGCCTCCATCAGTAACTGTGCCTGAGCGTAAACCTGAAGGGCCCTCAGCGGGGTATTGGCGAGAATATTGTTTACATCTTTCAGGTAATCAACCATTGCCACATTCACGCTGTCGGGCCAGTTGATGTTTTTTTCCCTGAAATATTGCTGCCAGTTAATGGCAGGCGTAAGTTCCTTAAGCCCCTGCTGAGAATAAAGGTTATACATTTTTTCTACCTCCCGCATCTGAACACGTGTAAGTGCTTTTGCTGTTAATCTGGTCTCAAAGCCCAGGATCATGTGCGCGTGTTCTCCGGCAAGATCAGAAGAAGTGCCCGCCAGAACAAACAATTGCTGAAGGTATTTCTGGTATTCATCGCGGATGTTTTTATGCTGCGGACTATGATAGTAGTCGCGGTCACCAAGTCCGTATCCGGCCTGACTGATATTAAAACGATTTTTTTTACTGTTTTTAAGGTCTGCATACACGCCGCTTGAAAAGAGAAGATTTACGCCTATAAATTCAAATTGAGATTTGAGTTGCAGAAATTCTTCGATGGACTTGACACTGTCAATTTGCTGCATTTGTTTCTGAAGTGGGGTAACAC
>JAEZDS010000048.1 GCA_023433205.1 Bacteroidota bacterium | reverse complement strand
ACAATAGGGTACGAGCCTGCGTCAGGAATTTTCACAAAAACCTGCGCGCCTTCATACATCACCTTAGTACCCTGTACGTGCCACTTCAGATTATAATGATCACCTGCATGCGACTGATCGATTAGCTCGATCTTTTCAGTTAATTCAGTAGGAAATCGGGGAACAGTAGTAAAAGCCGCAACGGGCAGCGGAAATACTTCCAGAGAAGTACTTTGCGTTGACGAGCAATCTGTAAGCCGATCGTGAAGTTCTAACTGTAACGTTTGCCCGCCCACCTGCGAATAACAGAGGCTGATTTCTTCACCGGAATACTGTCCGCCAGCATCTTTCCAGCGAATATCCAGTGAATCAGAGCCTGCAACCGGGATGGCGCTAAGGGTTGTGCAGAACGGGACACATCCCTGCAGCCGGCCTGCCAGCTGAACCCGTGGTGGCGCCACAACAGAAACCAGAATTGAATCTTTTACCTGACAGTTGTGCTCACCACTAACTGTTACGTAATAGTATCCACCATGACTAACTGTCTCCGGAATTACGGATACTTTTTGTCCGCTCTTCAGGTAGTGCGCGGGACCCTGCCACAGGTAGCTGTTTCCCCCACCCGCTTCAAGGATCAATTCAGTACCGGGGCAAACAGGTTTTGCCGGAAAGATGCTTACCGAAGGTACTGGCCGTGTCATCACCAATACCGAAAATATTTTTGACGAAAGACAGCCGGCTGCTGACATCCCGCTGAGTGTATATATAGCCAGCCCCGGTGTAGATTCAGTAAGCAGGTCCTTTGCCTGATATCCAAAAGCACCTTGTTTTCCGATCCAGGTATACGTAGCCGCACCTTCAGCCTGCACAGAATGTGTGATGCCGGGGCATACAGTATCAGGGTGCTCAATTAAAAGCGCGGGTAAGGGACTAGGGTTTACCTGGTAACTTCCGTAAATATCACAGCCATTCTGCATGGTGCCTGTTACCGAATAAACAGTGGTAACCGATGGTTGCACCTGCACACTCGCGTTATTGGTAGCAGGAGAATGCCAGGTATAGGTAACGGCGCCGGAGGCAGTCAGAATTATACTGTCTCCTACGCACAAAGTTCCTGACGCTGTAATGGTCGCTGGCGGAGGCATGGTAACTGTTACCGCCCGCACAATAGAAAGGCAGTTACCCTGCTGCAGATGAACACTGTAAGTGCCTGGCTGATTTGAAGTGATGGAGTAACTGGTGGAAGTAAAGCCGTTGGGGCCTGTCCAGTAAAAACTGTCAAAGGCAGGATCCGCAGAAAGCGTAAAAGTGCCGCCACAGGTACTAGCGGAAACAACACTCGTTGTATTGGTTAAGGGGGTATCGTTAAACTGGATCACACTGTTACCGCATTCAGCATCCACAAATGCATAGCCATCGTGTGCCGTGGGAATACAGCGCGAAGCGGTTATACTTAAAGTTACGAGCTGCCCCATGTACGGGCTTAGATCAATGATCTCTACTTTCCATTTGCTAAAAATAAGTGTGCTGGTGTTTGTTGCAGGGAGGCCGGTTTTTCCTTCATAAAATCCTGCAAGCGAAGTACTGAGGCAGGCATTTGTATTGATCATTACGCAGGTAGTAGTACTGAGCGAAAGTCTGAACCCGGGGCTCTGACAGCAGCTGTGAGCCGGCACCTGAATAGCGCTGTAAGCGAATTTTAAAACGCTGGCTGAAGGGGTGACAGAAATGGTTCTGGTAGCCTGCTCAGTGCGGATGAGCATTGAACCAGGAGCATTCAACCTTAAAATTGTGGTGCCCCCCATTGATTTGAGCTGAGGATTAAGCGCCAGTCCTGCGGTATTCTGTCCCGCACCGAATACAGAATAATATGGGTACACATTTCCGACACCGGGATCCACATAACCGGCCGCAGTGTTCAGAATGGCGGAATATTGCGGCTGATCAGGGCAACAATTCAACATGTCGCAGTTGTCAGTTCCAATCACCTGGTTGCCTTTGGTTATTGTCCAGCCTGCTACCTGCGTACTTCCGGTAACTGTGCCAAGGGGAGATTGTTCAAAATCCGCGTTGGTGCAATCGTTCTGCGCCAGAATTCTGCAGCACAAAAGAACAAGCAGCACACATAATGGTGTGCCCTTTTTTATGGATGTGTCGCCAATGAAATTCATTGTCGTAGACGCCAGGTGTAAATTTGGAAGTTAAGATAATGATTATATTTGTTTTAACCACTACCCCGAAAACCACCGGCGGTGTCAGAGGTATCCGGGCTGGTAAATCAAACATGCTGTTAAAAATGAAAACATCAGTATTTTGTATGGCATTCTGCCTGAATCTCTCTTTGTGCCTGAGCGCTCAGGAAACCGCAGCCAGCCAGTGGCAGCCATTGTTAAATCAACAAGGGATGGCAGATTATTTTAAAGGCTTATTCAGCCAGATAGGAATACGGGTGGCTGAAACCAGTGAGGCTTTTACGGTCATCCATCGCGGGGATCATTTCGATCTGACTGATGGTATTAACAAGGATGCAGACTACATTCTGGAACTGGAAGGAAAGAATATCAGTAACCTGCTGGGGCATGCCGAGGACGGAAAAATTAGTGAAAAAGAATCCTTCAGGATAATCAGCGTAATGTTTTCTCCCATGACACGCGCCAGCTTAAACAATGAGTTTCTCACCAAAAAAAAATATCTGCGCGCTGCCTCTGTCGAACGGTTCTTACACATTATACTGCTCGATCCTGAAAAACAAAATGATTATCAGCAGACACTGGTATTTATCAATGATCAGTGGCTTGTGATCCCAGGGCTGCATGGCAAAGCAGACAGGACTTTCAGGATCACTCCCGATCAGGCACTTGACTATCAGAGGAAACTTTTTGCAGCCAAACAGCAAAATACAAGATCAGAGTGGAGAAGTTTCGCTAAATGGTACAATAACTGGAAAAAAACCGTCTCTGAAAAACACTAGCAAATGAACATTAAAACACTCAGGGAGCACAGCGCCAACTTCCTTAATACAAAAAGAGACAGAACTAGTGGGTGGTAAATTTTGTGAGGCTTACAGTTGTTCACAAATGGCGATACTACAGCTAAAAAATTATACAACAGATGGTTACCACCGCTATACTCACCCATGAAAAGAATTAGTCATGTCAACATCATTCGACAAAGCCAGAAGGCTGCTCAGTCTTTTTGAAAAGATAAAGCCTTACGAGGAGCTGCTTGCAGAGCTCGAGCTCACGAGGGAAAACCCTGGCCCCGAACATAAGATCCCTTTACACATGTCGTGGGATAAGCAGGGTCTGGAGGCGAGACTTAATTTTCTGCGGGAGGAGACAGGGGCAAAACTTGCTGTGTTATCAGGAGCCGGGTCATTACCTGATCCGGATTTTTACCGTGGAAATATCGAGAACTACATTGGCATGACACAGGTTCCGACGGGTGTAATCGGCCCTCTTCACATCAGAGGAACGGCTGCCAGCGGCGACTTTTATGTACCCCTTGCCACTTCAGAAGGTGCACTGGTGGCTTCATATAACCGCGGCGCGCAGGCTACACGTATGTGTGGAGGCATAGTTTCTGTGTGTTTAACCGAGGGCGTGCAGCGCTCCCCGCTTTTCAAGTTCCGCGCACTGCGCGAAGTAGGACTTTTTATGCGCTGGATCATTGAGCACCTTGATGTTTTCCGCAGCATTGTTCCTACAATAAGCAAATTCGCAGTACTGGAAGACATGCGTCTTAACATGGAGGGAAATCAGGTGGTGATTGTGTTTGAGTACACCACAGGCGATGCTGCAGGGCAAAATATGGTAACGCTTTGCACAGAGGCTATCTGCCAGTACATCATAAACAATACTCCCATTGCACCCGAACATTGGTTTATTGAGAGTAATTACTCCGGCGACAAAAAAGCAACAGCTGTTGCATTCACTTCAGTACGCGGTAAAAAAGTGACAGCTGAAGCTGTGATCAGCCGACAGGTAGTAAAAAGCATCCTGGGCACAACGCCGGAATCGATTGCAACCTTCTGGCAATCCTCATCGGTTGCGGCGGTACAAAGCGGCAGTATTGGCATCCAGGGACACTTCGCGAACGGGTTAACAGCGCTTTTTATAGCTACCGGACAGGACGTAGCCTGCGTTTCGGAAGCCTATGTAGGCATTACACGCATGGAGGTGAACAGCGAAAACGATCTGTACGTTTCTGTTACCCTGCCCAGCCTCACCGTAGGCACAGTGGGTGGAGGCACACGTTTACCTACTCAACGCGAGTGTCTCGAGCTTCTGGGCTGCAATGGCAAAGGCAGCGCACGCAAGTTCGCAGAGATCTGCGGAGCTACCATTCTTGCCGGCGAATTAAGCATAGCTGCCGCCCTTGCCAACGGGAATTTTTCAAAAGCCCACCGGCTTTTTGGCAGAACAAAAAACAATGGCGACAGGTCAGAACAACAAAGCACAAACTGAGATCTACGGCTCGAAACAGAGCCTTTCTGCCCGCTTCTGGCAATACCAGGGCGAGCGTTTCCCGGTTTTTTCAAACGGACTGCTTATAGCATCGTTCTCCTTTTCAGCAGTCGCCTATTCGCGGATCTGCAGAGGAGCTGAAGGATTTATCAGTCCTGGCACATTTATTGCCGGAGCTGTTATTACAATCACCATATTTTTTCTGCTGAGAATTTTTGATGAGCACAAAGATGCCGAAGATGACCTCAGGTACCGCAGTCATCTTCCTGTGCCACGCGGTCTTATATCGCTCAAAGAACTCCGGAACATAGCCATCGGAACAATCCTGCTTCAGGTACTGGTTCAGCTGCTGTTCTTCCCAGCGATGTTCCCGTTATATTTCCTCGTTATGGGTTATCTCTTCCTGATGGGTAAGGAATTTTTTATTGCACGATGGTTAAAGCGGCACCAGTTCTGGTACGTGGTAACACACATGATGATAATACCCCTGGTTGATGTGTACGCGAGCGGACTCGACTGGTGGCTTGCTGATGTGGCCGCGCCCACAGGACTACTATACTTTTTTCTTGTATCCTTTATGAACGGGCTTGTGCTTGAGGTTGGCAGAAAAATAAGAGTAGCAGAAAATGAAGAATTCAACACCTACTCTACCATGCTTGGTCAGAAGAAAGCAACGTGGCTATGGCTGGCGCTTCTGTGTTGCACCTTAGGCTGCGCCCTGGCCGCGGCACAATTTGCACGATATGGCAATGCCGGATTTTTTGCCCTGTTATCACTCTTTTTTCTGTGTGCTGTACCGGGTCTGAACTTCCTAAGGCGCAAAACAGTCCGATCATCGAAATTTATTGAATATTCCTCAGGGATCTGGACCATAGGGATGTACCTGGCGCTGGGTGGTATACCCATGCTGAAAAAACTGATAAACCAATGGTGATACATGATCGCGCCGAACCCGGCTATTCATACGGAGGAAAGGCCTCTAACCTGTTTCTGCTGAAAGACGAAGGCTTTAATGTTCCGCCCTTTATAGTGATCCCTGCCGAAGAACATGAAGCAGTGATAGCGAATCACAGCGATCCGTTCAAAGCTGTACGTGAGTTTATTTTTCCGGCTGATCTTAAAGACACCATTACCAAACTTCTTCCGCAGGCCGAAAGTTTTGCTGTGCGTTCTTCTTTCGAGGGAGAAGACGGACCCGTTCATTCCTACGCAGGTCAGTTTGAGTCGTATTTATTTGTACGTATCGGGGATGTGACTGAAAGAGTAAAAGATGTGTGGCTCTCACTCTGGTCTGAGCGCGTTTCAGAATACCGTCGAGTGAACGATATCCGCAAACCCGGAAAAATGTCGGTGATCATACAGGAAATGATCTCAGCGGATGTATCTGGTGTTGCCTTTTCAGTTAACCCTGTAAACGGAGACCGGAGTGAAAAAATCATCTCGGCTAGCTGGGGCGCCGCTGAAGCATTGGTTTCAGGAGAAATAAACGGAGATACCTATTACATAAAAAACAATCGTATCAACAGCAATATCACACCTAAAACAACGATGTTCACCAGGAGTCACAAGCTCCGCGGAGCCGCCGCATCACCTGTTGATGCCGGGAAGATAAACATTCCCTGCCTGCAGGAATCGCAGCTAAAAGAAATTGCAGCGCTGCTTGACCGATTATATAAACAATTCTTCAGGTATCAGGATGTGGAATTCTCGTATGCAGGTGAGACGCTCTTTGTTCTGCAGAGCAGACCCGTTACGGCATTGTTTTCAATTGCAGATAAAAGTGGTGCACACATAATATGGGACAACAGTAACATTGTAGAATCCTATCCGGGTATTACCACTCCACTCACTTTCTCTTTTATTTCCAGAATGTACGAAGCGGTTTACAGGCAAATGATGGCAATTATGGGGGTAAGTGAGAAGGAGGTTGAGAACAACCGTGAAATTTTCGCCAATATGCTGGGATTACTTGACGGCAGGGTTTACTACAACCTGCTTAACTGGCACAGGGCACTGGCGCTTTTGCCCGGTTACGCTCTCAACGCTGAATTCATGGAGAAAATGATGGGCGTAAAAGAACACTTCGATTTACCGGTACCTCAAAATAAAAACAAGTTCAGAGAGCGACTGCGGGTTGTCAGAATGATAATTGTGATGGTAAGGAATTTTTCTCTTCTCGGCAGCATGCGTGCAGATTTTCGGGAAAACTTTGAATCTGTTATGAAGAAACATTCTTCTATTGATCTGTCAGGAAAAAATCCCGGCGAACTTATGGAGTTCTATCTTGAGTTTGAACAAACCATGCTGAAAAAATGGAAAGCTCCGCTTGTGAATGATTTTTATGCCATGATCTTTTTCGGTGTTACCCAGAAACTTGCGGCCAGGTACGGACTTCCGCCCGGAATTCATAACGATCTTCTGTCGGGAGCAAAAGATATCATCTCCACAGAACCTGTAAGACTTAGTCTGGAACTTTCAACAATGATACTGAAAGACGATCAGGCGAAGGAGCTATTCCTTAACAACAGTTCGGAAGTGATCTGGAAAAAACTGGGTTCAGCCGCTCCACTCCTCAAAAAAAGATTCGAGGAATACATCGACAGTTTTGGTGCGCGTTGTGTTGGTGAGCTCAAGCTTGAAACGGTCACATACAAACAGTATCCTGAAGCCTTTGTAAAGATAATCCAGGGATATGTTAAGCAGGGCATCACTTCGGAAACACATAATTTTCAAAAAACTGAGACAAGAAGCCAAGCTGAAAAAAAAATCAAGACCACGCTGGCAAGTGCACCCATTAAAAGGATCATATTCAGCTATTTTCTCAGCCGCAGTCGTGTGCTTGTGAGTGAACGGGAAAACCTGCGTTTTGAAAGAACCCGTGCTTTTAACAGAGTACGGGAGATCTTCACCGCGATGGGGCTGAGATTTTTTGCTGACGGGATCATAGCAGCTCCCAGGGACATTTTTTACCTCACCAAACAGGAAATATTCGGCTACATCAGAGGTACCGCCGTAACCAGCGGATTAACTGAACTCATCGAACTCCGGAAAAAAGAGTTCGGGAAATTTGAGTTGAGAAGCCCTTCTGAACGTATACACACGTACGGCAGCGTTTACCAGGGAAATAATTTTTATGAAGCCCAGCAGCCATCACCTGGCGGCGGCTTAAGAGGTATTGCCGCCTCACCCGGCAGAGTAAAGGCGCGGGTGCAGGTGGTACATAACCCAGGGGAGGTTACCAGTCTAAATGGCGATATCCTGGTCACCGGCAGTACAGATCCTGGCTGGGTAACGCTGTTTCCCGGCGCCTCAGGAATTCTTGTAGAGCGAGGTTCTCTTCTTTCACATTCCGCTATTGTGTCAAGGGAGATGGGTAAACCATGTATAGTTGGTATCAGCGGACTGCTTACTCAGCTTCATACCGGCGACCTGGTTGAAATGGATGGTGCAAGCGGTGAGGTCAATATTATTGAAGAGTAAAAAGAAAATGAGTTCAATCACCGGCAGGGCACAGTTCAATTTTATCCGATATGCAAACTGCTGGGAAGATCCGCGGCTGTTACTGAGAGCGCTCGACGGAAGGCAGTGCCGCAACATTTTATCCATAGCCTCGGCGGGTGACAATTCTTTTTCTTTGTTACTCACCAATCCTGCACAGATTGTGGCAGTTGATCTGAATCAGGCACAGCTGGATCTTGTTGAACTTAAAAAAGCTGCCATCAAAACACTTCCCTATGATAAGTGCCTTGCCTTTCTGGGCTTTTCAGCTTGCACCCAAAGAAAGACCATCTATGCCGAACTCCGGCAACAACTCTCTTCAGGCGCGTCAGAATTCTGGGATAAGAATCAGGAAGGTATCAACGCAGGCATCATTCATCAGGGCAAATTTGAAAAGTACCTGCGATTCTTTGCCACCAGGCTTCTGCCGCTGGTACACAAAAATTCGGTCATTAAAGAACTGCTAAGAACAAAAAACAATGAGGAGCAAGAGATATACTATCAGCGCCATTTTGATTCGTGGCGCTGGAAGCTTTTGTTCAGATTGTTTTTTAACCGCTTCACCCTTGGCAAATTCGGCCGTGATCCGGCATTTCTTACTCATGTTAAAACCACGGTTTGGAAGCATATTTATCTCAAGGCATCACAACATCTTTCGAACAGCCGCTGTCAGTACAACAGCATTTTACAGTACAATTTAACGGGCTCCTATAACAATATGCTTCCGCACTATATGATACGGGAGAACTATCAGGTAATTCGTGAAAGATTACATAAGCTTGTGTTGCTAAGAGGCTACGCAGAAGATGCGGTTAAGGTTCACGGCCCCTTTGACGCCATGAACCTCTCCAATATCTTTGAATATCTTTCAGAAGATGAATTCAGGAGCACTGCCGCAAAACTGGTACATGGACTGAGCAGCGGCGGATTGCTGTTATACTGGAATCTGATGGTTCACAGACGCATTTCTTCAGATGATAAAAATGTTGAATATCTTAAAGAACTTAGCAGCCGGCTCAGTTCAGAGGACATGGGCTTTTTTTACGATGCCTTTACCGCAGACCAGAAAAAATGACTGACCAGCAATTTTATACCATTCTGCTCGCGGTGATCTTTATGCTTCTGTTTGGCTTTGCAGAGATGTTGCACCATAAATTCAAAGTGCGAGCCGAATTAACTAGGAAGCTGGTTCACACTGTGGCAAGTATACTTGCTTTATCTTTCCCTATTCTTATTCGCGACTTGTGGCTTGTGCTGCTCCTTTGCGGCTCTTTTATTGTGGTGCTTTTACTAAGTCTCAGGTTATCTTGGCTCAGGTCAGTTAACGGCATTAAAAGAATATCTTATGGCAGTATTTCCTTTCCTGCAGCAATATTTTTCTCCTATTGTTTTTATGAATGGATGAGTGCGGAATGTGGCAGAGAGCAGATCGCATCATACTACATACCCGTGATGGTGCTTGGCATAAGCGATCCCCTCGCCGCGCTCTTCGGAAAAAGGTGGCCAGCCGGAAAATATAAAATAGCCGGTGAAACAAAAACATTGTTAGGCACCGCCTGCTTTTTTATTTCCGCTCTCATCACCAGCTTTATCATTCTTGTTATGCTAAATGGTCCCGCAGCCACCCCTGTATGGCTGCTTGCGTTTTCCATTGCTGCTGCATCGTCTGTGGCGGAAGGAGTCACCATCAGGGGGCTCGACAACCTTACCATCCCTTTTGCCTGCGCAATGGTTTACCTGGCATTTAATTACAATTGTATGAACTAACATGGTTTTGAGTTATCAGACATACACAACAGATCAGGAAGAATTTGTAAAGGCTTTTGAGGACCTGCATAAAACAATCTATGGTGAAGAAACAGCTGAGACCGACATCAACCAGGAGCATTTTCACTGCGGTATTGTTACCACTTATGCCGGTGAACCTGCAGCGGTGCTGGCATTATACATTAATCCACTGATTAAATTTGAACAGTTGCCCACAATGCTGTTTGGAAACTTTGAAGCCACTGATGATGAGAATGCGGTAACGGCACTCTTCAGCAAGGCACGATCCATTGCCCGCGCGCAGCAAATTTACCAGCTGCTGGGCCCAATGAATGGTTCCACTACCAATAGTTACAGACTAGCAATTCCTTCAGGCCCCAGCCCATTTTTTCTCGAACCCAAACAGCCGGGATATTATCAGAACCTGCTGCACAGATGCGGTGCGCAACGAGTGGCGAGCTATTTTTCTGCGATTGACCACTTAAAAAAGTACGATGCAAAAAAAGTGCAACATTCGATAAACGATCTGGTAAAGAAAGGAGTAACGTTCAGGCAGATCGACCTGAAAGCATTTAGTAAAGAGCTGCGCAGGCTTCACCCATTCTGCAACAGCGTATTCGGCGCGAACTTCCTTCACACACCGGTGTCCGAAACCGTATTTACAGAACGGTATAAAAAACTTCGGATTTACATAGAGCCCGGCTACATTATTCTTGCCGAAACGCAAGACCAGCAGCTGGCAGGTTTTGTTTTCTGCCTTCCCGATCACGGCAACGCTGGTAAAAGAGGACTGATCATTAAAACCCTGGCGCGCCTGCCTGGCCGCAACTTCGCCGGGCTGGGTACTGCACTTATTGGATTGATCAGACAAAAGGCAATTTCGGATGATATGGAGTATCTCATTCACGCATTAATGCACAGAAATAACGTATCACTCAACCTGTCGAAAAACTTTTCAGGTTCAGTTTTCAGGGAGTACCATCTTTATTGTTGTAAGGCATGATTCCCTTTAACATTACATCACACTTTTTTGAGGTGGCCACAAACATGCCATCGAAAATAGCCTTGAGAGACGGCAGGAATACGCTCACATACGGAGAACTGGCAAGAAAGGTGAACCTCACCGCGAACTATTACAAACACAAAGGAATAAATTGCGGCGACCGGGTTCTTGTATTTGTTCCAATGAGCATAAACCTATATGTGGTGGTGCTTGCATTATTCAAAATTGGCGCTGCGGTGGTCTTTATTGATCGCTGGGCAAACTCGCAGCGGCTTGAAGCCTCCTGCAGAATTGCCCGGTGTAAAGGAGTGGTCGGGGGATTTAAAGTAAGACTATTAAAATTTTTTTTGTCTTCGCTCCGAAAGATCCCTCTTTTTTTAAGAACACATGGCACCTTTCCCGACAGCACTGATTTCTCTGTACCGGCAACCGGTGAAGATGATGTGGCACTTATTACTCTGACCACCGGAAGCACTGGTGAACCAAAAGCTGCAATACGCACTCACGGACTCCTGAACAGGCAGTTTGAAGCCTTGCGTTCAGAAGTAAAACCAGCAGCAGCAGATGTTGATCTCTCCTTACTTCCCATTGTACTGCTAATGAACTTAGGTGTAGGAGCAACCTCAGTGATTGTAAGATTTACCCCTTCAAAACCAAAAAGTTTTGATGCTGTACTGGTCTCTGACGAAGTGCAAAGGTGCGGTGTTACACGCATCACGGCGTCTCCCTATTTTCTGTCGCTACTTGCCACAGAAATAAAAAGGCATCCCCAAAAATCAACAACAGTAAAAAGGATCATTACCGGCGGGGCACCGGTTTTCCCCCAACAGGCGGCCCAGATAACCGCTGCTTTTAATAATGCGGAACTTCTGATCCTGTATGGATCCACAGAGGCTGAGCCCATAAGCTCCATCAGCGGCAATGAACTTCTTAAGCGGGATCAGCTGCACAAAGGGCTGGCTGTAGGAAAACCCTGCGACAGTGCGGAAGTTAATATCATCGCTTCAACCCAGGAAGCTGTGACAGGTGATGATCTTGTATTTAACCAACCTGGCGTGCCCGGCGAGATAATCGTTGCCGGTCCGCATGTGCTCCGCACCTACCTTAATAATGATAAAGCTGTATCACGAAACAAGATCTTCGCGGGCACAAAGGTCTATCACCGAACCGGTGACTGCGGCTATCTTGATGCTGAGAACAACCTGTTTTTGTGCGGCAGATGTGAAACAGTAATAAACTACCAGGGGATGCCGATATTCCCTTTCCTTTATGAAGAACGCCTTGCCCTGTTTCCCGGTGTAACCATTGGTACCATCATGCAAATAAAAAACAGGATCCTGATAATTGCGGAAGCAGACAAGGATAAGGAAAAAATGATCCTGGACTTCTTTTCCAATGAACCTTTTCCCATTTCCCGGGTGGTGACACTTCCTGCTTTGCCGCGCGATCCCAGGCACTTTTCGAAGATTGATTACACACGGTTAAAGAAGCTCATATCCAGACTTTAAAATGTTTGGCTCACTGGTACTTTATTTGCATGGCCTGTGCAATGGATCTAAACGAGAGTGAGGAAAGAAAAAATGGAGCTACGGTCCGGCACCGTGGTTATGTGCGGGTAAAAGGAGCACGTGAGCACAATCTCAAAAACGTAAGTCTTGATATTCCGCGAGACTCGCTGGTGGTGTTTACAGGCGTTTCGGGTTCTGGCAAATCGTCACTGGCCTTTGGCACATTGTATGCCGAGGCGCAGCGTCGTTACCTTGAATCAGTTTCGCCATACGCCAGACGATTATTTAATCAGATGTCGGTGCCAGATGTGGATGAAATAGAGGGACTGCCACCAGCTGTGGCACTACAACAGCAACGCGGCACTGTTAGTACCCGTTCTTCGGTTGGAAGTATTACCACCATTTCAAACCTTTTAAGAATGTTGTACTCCAGAGCTGGAGACTACCCAAATGGTCAGGAGATCATTTATGCAGAGGGTTTTTCCTCCAACACGCCGCAGGGCGCCTGCGAACGTTGCCATGGTATTGGCCGTGTTTTTGAGGTCACAGAAAAATCAATGGTGCCTGATGATTCACTCAGCATTCGTGAGAGAGCGGTAGCTGCATGGCCAACTGCCTGGCAGGGACAAAACCTGCGTGAAATTCTGATGACCCTTGGTTATGATGTTGACAAACCCTGGCGGGAGTTATCGAAAAAAGATAGAGACTGGATCCTTTTTACAGAAGAGCAACCCACCGTGCCGGTTTACTCCGGCTTCAGCGCTACCGAAGTACAACGCGCGCTAAAAAAGAAAATGGAGCCTTCTTACAT
>JAEZDS010000131.1 GCA_023433205.1 Bacteroidota bacterium | reverse complement strand
GTTCATTTCCGCGTGCAATTGCTCTTGACAAAAATGCTAATATCTATGTCGCAGGCACGTACAATGGTGTTATTGCGACAGGTGAATATACAACACCTGTCCACCAAGGCGTCTGCGACCTTTTTGTGATCAAATACGACACCGATGGCAACCTGCAATGGCTGAAGTCAGGTGGCGGCGAGGATCTGGAAAAGGTGAGAGAGATTGCCATCGACCAAAATGATAATCTTTTCCTTACTGGGTACTACTTAAGCCCGGGCACTTTTCATTGGGGAGACTTTTCTTTTAGTCAAACCGAGAAAGATCGTGGCTATTTTTATGTGCTGCAACTAAATAGTGAAGGCGAAGTTGTTACAATGACCCATTCTGATATAGGTACCGGAGAAGGCAGGGACCTTATCTGCGACAACAAAGGACACTTATTCGTCACCGGAGGTTTTGGCAGGCTGCTCGATTTTGCAGGAAAAACAATAGAGGGCGAAGGCATGTTTCTGATGAAACTCTCGTACGACATGAACAACAAAGTCGGCCTGCATGAAGAAAGTTCCCGAGAAAACCTGTTCCACATTTTCCCCAACCCGGGGAAAGAGGTTTTTAATATTAGCCTTAATAAAGAGCTCTGCCCGGATGCAACGATTCAGGTTTACGAAACATCCGGTCGCTGCATTATAAGTAAACGCAGCATTGGTTGCGAGGAACGCAATTTTCAGTGTACCGCGCCTCCCGGCCTGTACCTGGTGGAGCTGCGATCTGGTTCTAAGCGCCAGACGCGGAAGGTGTTCATTCAGTAGGTTGATTAATTCAATATATCAAAGAACCGGCATTTATTTTACAGGTCACTCCAGGTCTCCGGGTCCTATGTCTGTAGCGGGAGTGCGTCTGCATTAACGATGCCTCGCTACTCAGCTTTGGTACCTTTTTTGTACTAACCTTTGTGATGCAAAAGGGTTTATTGTCTTTTTTTTTATTATCAGTCCTGATGTGCAATTCTCAGCCCCAGGTGGAGAGCACAATGCTCCACCAGGACAAGTACGGCTGTTCACCTGTGAACTTATCCATTTCAAAATCCTATCTGTATGTATCCGGCGTGTTTGGAAGGTATGAAAACTTGCCTTACGAAGACTCGGCATATGGCGGTTTTGTGGCACAGTACACGCAGGAGGGTTTGCTGCGCTGGAGCCACCGGTTTTATTCAAAATCAGGTTCGAAAAGGGTTATTCCACTTATGTCGGCTACCGATCCTGAAGGCAATGTTTACACGGTTATAATCAATTCTCAAAATTCAGCGTAGGTGGGGATCTTATGTTTAAGAAACAACTTGAAGCAACTACTTATATCACAAATATATTAGTTGATCATAACGGTAACGTGTACCTGATTGGTCGTTGCGACAAACTGCAGTTCCTTGGAAAAACCATGCAGCACCGCGGCTTTCTCGCTAAAATGTCATCCGGAGGCGAAACTATTTGGGTAAAAGACTTCTTTTATGATGGGGCTACCATTGGAAATGGAGTGGATGCTACAATAGACCATGAGAATAACCTTTACGTTACTGGATCTTTTTCTCATTATCAATATTTTTTCGATGGCCAATATATTTCGGCCGATCTCTGTGATGGCTTTGTTGGCAAGATCTCAGGTGATGGCAACTTGCAATGGGTAAGGATCATTTCCGGCTATTCGGTGCAGTCGCCGGGAGCAATACATGTAAATGCCCTGGGACATATTTATGTAGCGGGAGATTTCGACCATGAAGCGAAATTTTCAGAAAATATTATCCTACCGGCAGATACAAATGAATGTGAACCTTTTGTTGCCAGATACGATGCCAATGGCAACTGCCTTTGGGCCATCCAGGGTCACGGTAGCGGAGCAGAATATGTATATGAAGTTCAAGGCGATGAGCAGGGGAGGGTATTTATTTCCGGCACTACCCGATCAGTTAATGGTTTCGTGCTTGGTGAATATAAAGTATCCGGAACGGGCAAATACATCAACAATTCCATTCTTGCGCAACTCGACAGCAGCGGTAACGTGCTAGGTCTCTGGAATGGCCCTGGAAGTTACAATTACATTAATTGTCTCACAGCTGATAAAAAGGGAAAGCTCTATGCTGCTGGTGGTTGCGGCGAGGGGGAGTTCAATTTATTGGGTCAGCATTTCTCTCCTGAAAAACCGGCCATTTTCATCATGCGTCTTAATACAGAAATATATACCGGAATATCAGAGAAAGACCAGGCAAAAACTCTGCAACAGATTCAGGTTTGACCCAATCCTGCTCAGCAGCATATTAATCTGCGTTTTGAAAAAAACAGTGGCCGTTTTAGTTGTAAAATCTTTGATTTGGAAGGGCGTACAGTTCTTTTCCAGGCCGGCGAACTGCAGAGCAATGAACAGATAATTGACGTGCATACCCTTGCTCCGGGCCTTTACCTGGTGGAGGCCACCAAAGAAAATGGTACCGTACGACAGAAATTGTTGATTCAATAAGTGTATTTCAATACGTCAAAGAACCGGCATATTAAAAGTTTGTCATGCCAGTTCTTAACGGCTGCATAACCTCAGCGTTCCTGGGTCTAATCAGAAAGCAGTTATAAAAAGTTAATGCCACTCTCTTTTGTCGTTTTTGAGGGCTGATCGAGAAAAAAGTTACTCTCGTTGGGCAATAATCTCCGCATAACATGTCTTTGATCTTAAAATTATTACAAATTCCCTTTATTGACTTTTAACCACCCTCTCATAGCTTTTATATTACCAGATGACACTTTTATAATATAAACACCGACGGTAAACCCGAGAGATCAAATCTGGTTCTACCCGAAATTAGCTGCTACATGACTGTCGGTCTGGCAGATACAGTCTGGTATTTTTCTTGTCTTTGAATAATATGCAGTCACTACTTAAAAGGATAACCATAAATCCGGAAATGTGCCACGGTAAACCTACGATCAGAGGTTTAAGGTATCCTGTAGAAAACATCCTTGAAATGTTGGCTTCCGGAACTTCAATCGATGACTTACTTAACGATTACCCCGATCTGGAAAAAGACGATTTTCATGCATGTATCGCATATGCATCTAAACTGGCACAGTTAAAAAGTATCCATAAGATCGCTTCGTGAAATTTTTGGTTTACGCTCAACTACCTAAAGACAGGAAACATTTCTAATCTTTCTCTTTTGAAGCTTTTTGACGCCAATTTACTACTCATTCTCTCAATGATCGAGCGAAGCAGTCTTGTTGAGATCACTAATTCAGAAATTGCAGAACATCAATAACAAGATTGGTGACAGAACTCGTAAAAACAAATCTTTTAGCGGTCATTCAATCAACTTTATCCGCTACCTTCTGTATTGAATATTGAAGTTTCCACTTTCAGTAAGCTTTAAATTTTTCAGGCCGACATTTTCAAAATTAATAGCTTACTAATTTCGCACCAAGCGCGCAAAGTGAGTAACAGCACCAGACGACACCTTTACAATATAAACACCTGGCGGCAAACCCGAGAGATCAAAACTTGTTTTTCCCGAACTTAATTGCTGCCTGCCAACAGTAAGGCCAAGACTATTAATTAACTCAACAGTAGTGCCGTCAGCCATATTCTCCGCAACTACCTCAACCTTGTCGCTGGCGGGATTCGGAACTAACTTCAAACTTATCAAGGATCCGCCCTCACCGATACCGGTTGTTGAAGTGGTAAATGTACAGGCAGGTTTTACTGCCATGCCGTAAAAGTTTTTTATAACGGCATTCTCTGCACGCACCCTGGCAATATTTTTATGCCCATTGGTTCCGGCGGTGTCATCAAAAGTGGTAAGAATAGAATATTCCACTTCAAATTCCTCGTAGGCACCTAAATCAAAGGGGCCGTTACCAATCAGCATCCTCCGGTCACTGGGACTATTATTTCTTGTGTACTCACTCCAGCCAGTGAGTACTTGAGGATCTCCTGAGAAGGCATAACTGGTAGGTTGTACCGTACTGGAAACATGCAAAAAGCCAGTTGAATCCGCTCTGAGTGGTCGCCCGTCAAGCCAGTAGGCCTTCATGTAGCTGTAATAGTCAATAGCGTTATGCGGATTAGAATTAGCCGGAACTGCGGTACCTAGATTATTTCTGAAGTACATAAAGGAGCTAAATCTGAAGTCCTCACCAAATTCATCTACAAATCCATTTTTATTATTGTCCTTACCATCGTTTGCCGGAGCAGGAGGTCCACGTAGTATCTGGTATGAAAGAACAGGCGGGGAATCTTTATAACTCTGGTCCCAGTAATTTCCATTAAAAGCATAACCTATGTTTAAGCTGGTATCGCAACCTATCATGTCATCCCAGTGCCATCCTATATCAACATCACTGAACACAGTTGCCCACACATTGTTATAGCGGTTATTGGTACGGTTAATAACACGGTAGTGGTAAAAAGTTGTGTTGTTAAGTTCGGGATATGCTGAAAGCAGTGAACCGCACCCATAAGCATAAGCGCTTACATGCATCTCAATTCCAAATGCGAGTCCGCCGGTTTCAGTATGCAGTGAAGTATTATCGTTGCAGATGTAATAGATCATCTGATCGCCCCTGATAAGGGGATAGTCGCCGTGAGCTTTCGGGTTGTATAGTCCATCGTTATTTACATCAACAAACGGCGCCAGCCTGGCTGCATAACCTGCGGCCGTGTTACCATGTGCAGGCCAGCTCATTATCGCCTGCGGTATGGTGTAAGTGCTGGCAGTTACAGAACCATTGTTAAAGGCCACTATAAAACTATCGATCTGCCACTTGTTTACCTTCCAAATCAGGTCAAATGCGGCGGAAGCCAAACTATCTGTGGTTCCATTAAGGGTATCAAGCGGCCCCGGCCAGAAGTCCACACCTTTTTGCCGGTAGGTCATAGCGGACGTATGCAGGATAGAATTCATGTCAAAGCCTCCGAGCCACAATGAGCCTAAGAAGTTGCAGTGTTTTCCTGAATTTTTGGGCACTTCATATCGGGCCATATTGGTTCCCCCTATATCCCAAAACATATCGTTCCTGTTGTGGATAAGTGCTTTTACATTGTTTATGTCTAAGTAAGCCTGAGTTTGTCCGGGAATTTCTGCTGCAGAAATAATGAAGACCGTTAGTATAATTCTTTTCATGATTTGGGGTATTTATCAATGAAGTTAAGCGCCCCGGCAAGTCGTTTACTACTTACCATACACAAATGGCATCACCCAGTTTACAAGTGGGCATAGTGAGTGGCAGGTGTTAAACGAAAAGCGTAATGCAGTCTGCTGTCCCGGTTGCTAAGACCGAAAAAAAGAACCATGACTGAAACGACACAGGAGCCATGAATTGGATCCTCTCAGCGCCCGCAGCTACAGAGGGTTCGGCCTAAAAATTAACCACTGCCGATGCTTCGGCAGACGCCAAGTCACTAAGATTTTTTAATTATGACGACACAAAGGAAATTTGCTTCGCAAATTCTTCAAGGACAAAGACTTTTAATGCAAATCCCCTCAGCGGCTTCAGCGCGCTCAGCGCAAAGCGAAGCGCCTCTGCGTATTCTGCGGTTAGAATGGAGGTTACACCACAAGTCAAGTCCTGCCTCCTGTTGTCCTGCGCCCTGTGTCCACAAACGGCTAAACGGAATTGCAGAGGGTTCGGCCTAAAAATTAACCACTGCCGATGCTTCGGCAGACGCCAAGTCACTAAGATTTTTTGATTGTGACGACACAATGGAAATTTGCTGCGCAAATTTTTCAAGGCACAAAGACTTTTAATGCAAATCCCCTCAGCGGCCTCAGCGCGCTCAGCGCAAAGCGAAGCGCCTCTGCGTACTCTGCGGTTAGAATGGAGGTTACACCACAAGGCAAGTCCTGCCTCCTGTTGTCCTGCGTCCTGTCTCCAGAAGCGGTTAAACCGACAGGGTTAAACCACAAGACAAGTCCTCGATCCTGCCTCCACAGAAACCGAAACGCCCGGGAGCCACACCTCGATCAGAATCCCTATTTTTGTCGCTATTATCCCTTTATGAAAAAAATCCACTGGATCATTATTGCAGGCGTTGTAATTATTGGCAGCGTTCTTGTAATCCAGGCCTCAAAAGGCAACAAACCACTGCAGGTTTACACCGAACTCTCAGCCACACGAAGCATTGTAGAGGTTGTTTCAGCAACAGGAAAAATACAACCCGAGACGGAGGTAAAGATCAGCAGCGACGTGAGCGGAGAAATAACCGAAATGCTGGTGAAGGAAGGCGACCAGGTAAAAAAGGGAGAGCTGCTTTGCAGGATCAGACCCGACATGTACCTCAGCGCCATTGAAAGAGTAAACGCCTCTGTTAATACAACACGCGCCAATCTTAAAACCGCCGAAGCTCAGCTTGAACAGGCCAGGGCCAACCTCCGCAGCACCGAAGCCATGTACGACCGTAACAAAAAGCTGCACGAGCAAAACGCCATCTCGCAACAGGAATTTGAAACTATTAAGGCGCAGTACGAAAGCGCAAAGGCCAATATAATTGCTCTGGAGGAGGGCGTTCGTGCAAGCAGATTTACCATTGAAAGCAGTGAAGCTTCGCTGAAAGAAGCCAATACCAATCTTGAAAGGACTTATATATACAGTCCGGTAAACGCCACTGTATCTAAATTAAGTGTTGAAAAAGGTGAGCGTGTGGTTGGCGTAAGCGGTATGACAGGAACGGAGATCATGCGCCTGGCAAATCTGCATGAGATGGAAGTGAACGTTGATGTAAACGAGAACGACATAATTAAGGTACACAAGAACGACACTGCCATTATTGAAGTTGATGCCTATATGGATCAGAGATTTAAAGGTATTGTAACCGAGATAGCCAATTCATCAAACGCTGTTGGCACTTCTGTTGACCAGGTAACAAACTTTACGGTAAAAATTAGAATGCTGCGCGAGTCGTACGAACACCTCATTAATTCAAGAAACCTTATTCCCTTCAGGCCGGGTATGAGCGCCAGTGTGGATATTCAGACGAGACGAGTTGACGGGGCGGTGGCCGTGCCTATACAGGCGGTAACAGTACGCAGTCAGGATTCTTTAAAAGTGAAAAAAAGAGAAGAGGATGAGGACGACAATCACGGGGTGGTGGTAACAAATGAATTTGCAGAAAAAGAGAAAAAAGGACCGGCCAAAAAAGCCACTGAGTATGTTTTCAGAATTGAAAAGGGTGCGGCTCAGCTGGTGCCGGTGGTTACCGGTATTCAGGACAATGATTATATACAGATAATATCCGGTCTGAAGGCAGGAGAAGAAGTGATCAGCGGTCCATACAGCGCGGTATCAAAAATTCTGCGTGATAAAAGCAAGGTAGAGAAGGTAAAAAAAGAGGAGTTGTACAAGGATGAACGCTGAGCCGCTGATCCTGAACATTGAAACCTCTACCACTATGTGCTCGGTAGCAGTTTCAAAAGGCGAAGAGTTACTTGCCTCCCGTGCCATTGATACCGGTTATACCCATGCCGAAAACCTTCACCTTTTTATTAGCGAAGCGCTTAAGAGTGCCGGATGCAGCCCGCAACATTTATCAGCGGTGGCACTCAGCAGCGGTCCGGGTTCATACACAGGCTTAAGGATCGGAAGCAGTTCGGCCAAAGGCCTGTGTTATGCACTTTCAATTCCACTTATCACCATAAATACATTGCAGCTGATGGCTTCAACAATCACACAAAAAGATGATGACGCTGATGTTATTTGCGCGATGCTTGATGCCGGACGAATGGAAGTATATACAGCAGTGTTTGATAAGTCACTTGTAATGCAGGGGCAAACGCAGGCGCTGGTACTCGACAAAACAAGCATTGAATATTTCAGAAAATGGCCGCGTATCACTTTTGGAGGAAGCGGCATGGAAAAAGCCAGGATGTTACTTGAGAAATTAAAAGGCAGTGAGTTTGTGCCTGGTGTAAAACCTCTTGCTGAAAATATGGCTGTTCTGTCCACAAAAGGATTCCGGAGCAAAAATTTCACGCAAATATCTGATTTTGAGCCCTTTTACCTAAAGAATTTTATGGCCGGTAAAAAAAAGACTAACAATTAGCCGGAAAATTTAATTGCAGGCATTACCAATTGGCGCCAGCATTCCACAAACCTGCGTTGTCATTCTGCAAAGTTGCTCAGATAGTGCAAAAGTATTTGTGCTTCTTTGTAAAAGAGCAAAATATTCATAGGCTTTTGCTTTGTATGTAGTTTTTTACCCAAAAAAACCAGAAGCGCAGGGACACCCAACTGCGCTTTTTACTTTACTGTTCCCAAATTGGTTCAAGCGCTGGTATTCAGGATTCAATAAGTCGCAAATACCCCTCACAAACCCATATCGGCAATTCACAAAGTTGCAATTAAAAGGCCTTCAGATTATTGTTTCTTTGTTGAACGGTTAAAGATGAGATAAAATCTCTTTAATTGTTACCCCAAAAAAAAGAAGAAAAACCCGGCTATGAGAGGCCGGGTTTTTTTAGTTAAATCCTTTTGTGCTCACCTTATCAGGCTCACATGTCCACTTTTAATACTGCGGTTACCATCGCCGGCCTGAATCTCAATCTGCCACAAATAAACGTCCTGTTTGCAGGGTTTGCCGCGGAAAGAACCATCCCAGCCATTCCCTGATCCTGAAGTCTCGTACACTAATTCTCCCCACCTATTAAATATTTTGAGGGTGTAGCTCTTTACACCTCGTGTTACAGGCAACAATACATCATTACGACCATCATCATTTGGAGTAAATGCATTTGGCATGTACACTGAGCTAGCCGGCTCCACAGTTAATACTTTTATTATTGTATCAGTACAATCCCACTGGTTTTTTGATACCAGAACAACTGGGTACGTGCCTGATTCAGGATAGCTGCGGTAAACCTGGTACCCATTTGTATTCAGAGATCTGTCATCAGAAAAATACCAGCTAAATTTTACGTTTTCTTCCGTGTACGTTGAGGCCTCGAAAACCACCTCATCAAAATTTTCTACAGGCTTTTTTGGCAGATAGTTGAAGTCTGTAACAGGTCTGGAATATACCAATACATCATACTCCTTTTTCCTTCTGCAAGTGCTTAATGAATCATATACAGTTCCAAATATTTTATATCTGCCAGCTTCGGCAAAACAATGGTCGAAATTGTCACCATACGTTTTTGAACTTACCTGCCACTCCGAAAAAATTGCAGAAGTTGTTGAATTTGGTACAAAGTGGTAATCGGCGCAAAATGGGGCACATCCGCTTAATTGCCCCTTTAGTTCCCCGTCAGCTGCGCTTGCCATTAAAATATCAATAGTGGTAATGCCTTCACAACCATTGCCATCCTGTACGGTAAGACTATATTTACCAACCGCAAAAACATCTGAGATCACACGTTTCCATACCTGTCCCGAATAAAAACTATTACCGGGCCCTATCCAGTTATAACTAAGGCCACCGGCACCACTGAGTTTTAAGGTATCTGAGAGGCACAATAGTGTTTTTTCGGCAACGGCCAGGGCGGGTGGTAACTGCAACACATTTACACTAACGGTTGCCAGACTGGTACAGGAGTTAAGGCTGCCAACTACTGTATAGTCCTGTGATGACGATGGAAAAGCCAATACTGTAGAGCCTTCGGCAGTACTGAGCCCGACGGCTGGAGACCAGGAATAGGAAGTTGCATCACCCTGGGCTATAAGAAGCGACTGGCTGCCAGTACAGAGACTAAAGTCACTTGAAGGCAAGATCTTTACAACCGGCGGTTTATTATTCACTGCTGCTAAGGTGCGGGTGATAAAACAGCCCAGCGCATGCTCATAAATTGTCACGGTGTAACTGCCATCTGCCAGATTGCTGACCATTGAACTTGTATAAGCGCCAGGTTGCCAGGTATACGAATAAGGGCCCGGACTGCCACTCACACTAACTGTTGCAGCACTGCCGCTACTGTCGCATCCAGGCTGCCAGCTTAAAGAAACAAAGGGAGGTGGTATAGTTATTACCCGCTTCACCGTATCAGCACTACATTTGTAATGGAAGATCTGCATCGCAGTAAATGTACCTGCCGATGAATAAATATGCACTGGCTGCTGCCCACCTGCTACGTTGGTAGAACCCGAGGCAGGATCTCCAAAATTCCAGCTGATGCCAGTGAGAGAAAAGTTCTTAGCGGCAGCACAGGATACCGAAGGCCCCGGCGCTGCTGTAAAACTTACAGCATAACAACCCTGTGCGGGAGACAATTTATAGTTAAAAGTATCTAATACAGGCTTGTAAGTTTTTATAAAATTAGGGATTGACCAGGTACTGTTGTTGTTGCCGATTGACTGTCCTGCAGGTAAATAACCACATTTACTTCCGGCAGAATCAGGATATTGAATAACATCAAAAAATGGAATTGCGGGAAATGGTTTAGCAATGTATATTTTACCATTGGGAGCCAGCTGCATCAAACTATTATTGCCAGTACTGGAATTAAAAGAGTACTGAGAAGTGGCGATTGCAGTGCCCCCTCCAGCGCAAAGATCCCATTGGAAATATTTTCCAGTATAGTGGATACCATATAATTTACTTCCGTCATTTGAAAACTCACAACCGGTGAGCGGTACAGACAGTAATTGCTGGTAATTCGAAAGCTGGCCAGTTGTGTTATCAAAGTCATAGAGCTGCATTGAGGCAATGGCTGGGTCAGGACCTGCAGCAATAGCTAATTTGTCGCCGGCAGGAGAAAAATTCATTTGACCTCCCCACCAAACCGAACTGGTAACTGGGCCAATACTTGCAATAACGGGATTTGAAGAAACACCAGAACTGTTGAGTAAATATGCCCTGTGAGAGGAGGAATTCCGCTCATGAACCACCACCCAGTGATCAATACCATTACAGTGTTTTGTGCCTGCCAGCAATTCTGCACAAGGAGCGTTGTACAAACTGGCATTCTTAACAACGACCGAGCCCTGACCAGAAGCCAAACTAATATCGATGATAGAATAATTGAGTCCGCTGGTACCACCCATTCCTTGCAAAGTAAATAGATAATATAAGCTCATCGATCCCGGCCCTCGTATTATCAGGGAAGATTGTGAAGATGTATTGTTCCCCAACAGCCCTATGCCATTTGCCATTATAGTATGAGATTTGTTCCATACTGTCTGTCCATCAGTATAAAAAAGCAAATCACCATTTTCATCTGCTATACTGGCACAACCTTCAGTAACATTCATAGCACTGTTGTTCAACACAGTTGGAGGCTCAGTCATAAAATCCAGCGCAGACATATTACCAAAGTACCATTTTGAATTCTCTGGCTGTGAAATTAGTTTGGGAGAAATAAAAAGAAAAATTAAGAAGGAATATGAGATAATTTTGCTCAAGTATCGTTCGTCGGGTTGTAGCTTTTCACAGAAAAAAGGAAATTAAAAAGTGCCGCGTTAAAACAAAGATAGCGATTTCGCAATCTATTGTTCAAAAGTTTTTTTTGGATTTACGTTTTTTTTTGTACTTGCCCGCACAGCACAGTTCTGCTTTCAAAGGAACCATCGAACTATGCACCCAGAAATTATGAATATTAATCTCAAAAACCATAAAAAATGAACACACCAAAAAAAAGTTCCACGAACTGGCGTAAAATGCTGGTTCCAGCCATTATGCTGGCATTTGTTGCACTCAATAGTAATGCGCAAATGCACTCCTTTTATAGTAATTTTATACCTCAAGCTACTGATCCCTTAATGACAGTTAATGTGAGGTTTTATATTTTTTCTCCCAGTCAAGGTCAGGGTGTATGGGATCAAGTAACAGCGCAGGATTGTCAAATTGCGGTCAATGACGCCAATTGGAGACTGGCAAATAACCCACCCGCAAAAGTGCTTCCCTCAGGCGTCACAGACATTGTAGACACAAGAATTCGCTTAAATGTATCCGGCGTTCATTATATAACAGATGACAACTATTATCTCAGCATTCCTTTGCAGCACCCAAATTCTTATACGGACCCTAACTCAATAGATGTATACTTAAAGTATGGAACAATTGATGGCAGCACTCGCAGTTACTTTTCGACCCATGGAGCTTTTATTCAGTTTATGTCCACAAGCAATAATAACATAGCTGGTAAAGGAGTTACACTCTTGCATGAAGTAGGACATATGCTGGGCTTAAAGCACGCAAACACTGGAGAACCATGGCCCGAAGATAACAGGGGCTGTGGAGCTTTTGGGGTCTGGGACTATGCAAGGAACAACTACGTAAATTGGGTGCAGTGTTCTGGGGCATATAACAATAATCTCATGCACACGGATGGGGGCTGCAATGAAAATTTATCACCAGGACAAATGGCTTTCATGCATTACAATTTAAGAACAAGATTTGCAAATTGTCTGGTAAATACAAGTTACGGCCCAGCTACCGAGCGCGATCCCAACGCTGATTACGTTGTAAATCAAAATGAAGTGTGGAGTGACCCAAAGTACATGGAAGGCAATGTTACAATCAATACTGGCAAAACTTTAAAGATCACCTGTCACGTTGCTATGACTCACGGAGCCAAAATCACAGTTCAAACCGGCGCTCAACTAATAATCGATGGGGGAACAATTACCAACCTTTCAGGCAGAACATGGGAAGGCATTGAGGTTCTTGGCGATCCCTCCTTACCCCATACAGTTTCTGATCCGAACAATCCAGGCTGTGTTCTTAATCAGGGAATTGTGAGGCTTTTAAATGGCGCCACCATCAGCCATGCCTCTACTGGCATCAGAGATCATAATGGTCTAGGACAAAATTCAACAGGGATTATCTTTTGTACCGATGCTACTTTCCTTAATAACGAAAAAGACGTTTGGTTCTATAATCCTCCATCAGCCTACGTAAATGTTAGTTACTTTGCGAATTCTACATTTAAGATCGACAATATAATTGGGGACGGTTTAACACCTGGCTGCAGATTTCTTTTTTTTGAATCAAGAGGCGTGCAAATAAGGGGTTGCACTCTGGAATTTGCCGGGAACGGTGCATATCTGAACAGCGAGGGAATAGGTATTCTGTCATACAACGCAGACTTTACCGTGAATAAAAATGTAAGCATTCCGACAGCTATCATTGGCTTTGACTATGGTATATTGGCACTTAATGCTAATCCACTTACAAAACCTACAATTAATAACACGTACTTTAATGCGAACAGGTCTTATGGTGCATACATTCAAAACAACGTAAACATGATTTTTGAAGATAATACCATAACCAATCCTTCTAACTCAGCAAGCATAGGGCTCTATCTGGACCGATGCAAGTATTACAAGATAAAACATAACTCCTTTACCGAAATATCCACCATTAACCTTAGCACCGGACTTGATGTTTTCCGCAGCCTTGATGGCGCACACGAAGTGTACAAGAATAATTTCTCAATGCTAGGAATGGGAATTAACGCCTTTGATAATAATAACAGTCCCGCAAACAGTACCAACCATATGGTCAGTACTACAGGACTCAAATTCAACTGTAATGTTTTTAACAGCGCACTACCATCTAATCCCAATAAATATGATATTGCTTTAACTTTTACACCTTCACTGACGCGCCCTACTGTCAACAAAGTGCAAGGCAGAACTGATCAACTAGCCGGAGCTATGGACATGGTGCGCAACTTGTACGGTGCACAGAACTGCAACAATGGTAATATGTTTCATGCCGACCCCAGCTGTACAATGACCATTGAGCATGGTGCAAACACCAATTCCAGCAGTGACATCACTCATCCTTCATCCTCTTGCAGGTCTTCGCAGATCAATTCGGTTGATAAAGGTTTTGTTTTGGACTATGAGGAAGATTGTCCAGGCAACACTCCATCTAGTGGTGGCGTATTTGCAAATTTGAATCAGCAGATCAGCAACCTTAACACTTATGCAAGTTCACTCAGAGCAGCTGCAGATGAGGGGGCTGATGTCCTTTTTGAATTACAAGCAACCATTGCCACCAAAGTAAATTGTTTTTTGTCAGATACCAGTGCCGGCGCGATGGACAGTGTAATAACAATTTACGATCAGAACCAGGGATCATTCAGCGATGCAGACATACTTGCAATTTTTGCCTGCATGAAAGTAGGGCGCTTTGACGACGCAGAGCAAAGAATTGCAAACCTTGGTGCAGAGCATGAAAATTGGGCGATCTACCTTGAGCAGTTGGTCGCCCTTGAACAGGCGGGAGGCTTGTATGTTTTGAACAGCGACCAAGACCTTCTAAATTTTTTCGAGGGGATAGCTGATACAGATAATGCCGAAGGTCAGGGTTCTGCCATTTCACTACTGAAGGCAGTGATTGCTGACTATGACTATGTGCCGCCACATCCTGTTCCAGTTGAGGAATTGGCAGAAAGGAAAAAACGTCCAGATGACATCAAAGACGAAACAGCGCAAAACATCCTCCAGGTACCGGGTGTCCAAGCTTATCCCAATCCAACTAAGAATAACCTGAATATTTTGTACCTTCATCCTGAAGGGACAGGTGGCGAATATGAATTAAGAGACCTGCCCGGTCGTCTGATCCAGAAAGGGAAAGTTACCTCAGGCCACAATGAGGTATCACTGAACGCTGTAAGCAGCGGTATGTATATGCTAAGGGTTAACGACGTGAATGGGCAGCAACATTATCAGTGTAAATTTGTAATACAGGATTAATTGAAGTACATTCTTATTATATCAATCTTATTCTCGGCCTTACTATCAGGTGCTCAGGGAGGTTTCCGTTCAAGGATCTACCTTCATGGTGCGCCTGATAATCAGGCAAAGGCCATTTTTGAGATGAGCCCGGGAAATTATGTTGCGGCGGGTTGGGCAGCTGATACCGTTGGGTGGCCTCAGGAGATTAATCGCCTTACGTTAATGGGACTCGACAGTGTTGGTACTTTGAAATGGTATAAACAGTACGGAAGCTTTGATTTTTTTTACAAGAATAATATATTCATTAGCCGATCCTATTATAGACAGGGCGATAATTTATTCTATACCGGGACGGTGCAGGATAGTACCAGCATCAGGCACAAAGGTGTTCTGATTAAATTTGATGCAAACGGAGACACACTCTGGCAGAAGATATACAGAGACCCTGATCCTGATGTGGATGTAATTCCACAGATGGTAACAGCCAGCGTTGACGGGGGGTTTCTGATCACCGGTTTTTTTCAGCACTGGGGAGACGGAAGAAGATGCCTTTTGATCAAAACAGATTCACAGGGCAACGAACTCTGGCGTAAAAATATAAGCAAAGCCCCTCCTAATGTGCAGGATGGCAAAGCAATTGTTCAGGACTCAGCGACAAAAAAAATAGTTATTGTAGGGTATCAGTATCCTTATAGTAATGCTACACACCATAATATTCTTGTCTTGGATAGTTTAGGTAATAAACTTCATCAGGGAAGTTTTGGAGCAGGGAATCCTCTAGATCTGATCCAAAGTAAGGATAAATTTTTTTACATGACTGGATTTAGATCATCAGATCAAAATAATATCATAACTGTCTCGCCTTTTGTGGCAAAATTTTCTCTTGCAGACCCTGGAACTAAAATTTGGCATAAAGAATATAAACCTGTGAGTTTACGAAGCGGATTTTATACTATAAGAGAAGTGGAGGGGGGCTTTTTGCTCGGAGGTTCTCTTGATACAACAGAGGTCTTAACAGGGTTTCCAAACGATCATTTGAGGTTGGTAAAGATCGACTCAAATGGAAACCTTCTTTCTGACCGCACATACAGCTATGCTTTGAATACTAATGCCAATGGAAGCAATACATTTGGTCCTCGGTCACTTGAACTTACCTCTGATGGAGGTTGTGTAGTGGCAAATGAAATTTATAATAACCCTCGCCCTAACCCTTTCTTTTTTGTGAAATTCGATAGCAATGGTTGCGATAGCAGTAGTTCTTATTGTGAAAATCTTGTAGCAGGCCAAAAGGAAGTAGAAGCTGGTTCTTTTTCATTTGGATTGTTTCCCAACCCCGCAAACAATACTACACGGGTTTCTTTTCCATCGGTATCAAACAAAAATTATAGTGTTGTCCTAAACGACGTCACTGGCAAAGAAGTATTGCAGAAACGACAATGCAAGTCAGAAGACACTCTTGATCTAGACAACCTGCAAAATGGTCTATATTTTGTGACACTTTACGAAGCTGGTAAGACAGTAGGTACCAAGAAGCTGCTGGTACAACGATGAAAGGACGCATTATAGAAAAAATGCAATATTGTATGCCCCATAAAACTACATCATTAGCAACTCCTCATACAACTGCTGAACCGGCAATCCCATTACATTGTAAAAACTGCCATCAATTTTGGTGATACCTGTGTAACCAAGCCAATCCTGCACACCGTAACTGCCGGCCTTGTCAAATGGCCTGTTGTGTTCAATGTAGTAGGCGATCTCATCGTCTCCCAGGTCTTTAAAAAAAACCTCGCTGGCACCGGCAAAGATTTTTTCTTTGGTTGCGGTTTTCAGGCAGACCCCGGTATAAACAAAATGACTGCCTCCGCTAAGCGTACGCAGCATCCCGGTGGCTTCGGCTGTATCAGCCGGTTTATTAAAAACTCTGCCATCACGCCAAACAATGGTATCGGCGGTTATCAGCAATTCGTCATTTTTCAGATCGCGGTGAAAGGAGGCAGCTTTCTTCCTTGCAAGGTATTTGGCGATCTCTTCCTTTTTTAAATCTTCCGGCCAGAAAGATTCATCGGCGTTGATCACCTCCACTTTAAAATCAAAACCCATGTCGCGCAGCAGTTGCTGCCTGCGTGGTGAGGCGGAACCTAAAATGATCTTATATGGAAATTCTTTGAGTTGTTTTATTTTCATGAATCAGTTCTGTCTGAGAAATATATATGCCCAATCGGAATATCCGATTTTTGGCGAAAACTTCCTCTCTGCGCCTGCCCCTGTGAAGACCGGGGCTTAACCCCGGCAAAATCGGTCCGCTTTCAAAAGTTGCAATACCAACGGTATCGGAATAAAATCTCCGCGCCCTCCGCGTCTTCTCTGCGTCCTCTGCGGCTGCCCCTGCGAAGGCGGGGCTTAACCCCGAAAAAATCGGTCCGCTTTCAAAAGTTGCAATAGCAACGGTATAAGAAAAAAATCTCCGCGCCCTCCGCGTCTTCTCTGCGTCCTCTGCGGCTGCCCCTTCGAAGGCGGGGCTTATCCCGGAAAAAATCGGTCCGCTTTCA
>JAEZDS010000127.1 GCA_023433205.1 Bacteroidota bacterium | reverse complement strand
GTATGAGATACCATGTGTAAGCGGGTCAGAAAGATTACTTACCATTGAAACAACTGGCACTGTATTAATGCCGGCAGCGGTTAATAAATATGAATATATTTTATAGGAAGAAAGGGTCACGTTTGTATCCTGCCCGCACACCACCCACACATCTTTACCATTACAGTGTTTAATGGCACACAGCCCGTTAGCGGTAGGGTATGAACTCACGGTATGGTTCATTACAGTAAGTGAACCTGCGCCTCCAGCCAGTGCAGGTTCAAATAAAGAATACGATAAATTCCCCATAGAGAGGTTTGATCCAATAAAAAAAACGTAATATATACCTGGACTCCCAGGTTTGGGTACCACTAATCCGCTTTGTTCACCAGTTGGGGCTGACAGGCTAAAAATTTGGGGTGCTACTAATTGTCCCTGGTTATTATAGATACGGCCATTATTTGTTATTACAATCAGATTGCCTGTAGCATCAGAAAGCGATGTGCCAATTTGGTTACTACCTAATGGTAATGTATTTGAAACTATAGCCGGTGTGGTGCTAAAATTGAGTATTGCGCCACCTGCTACATTCCAGTTAATGGTTTCATACTGGGCATTTAGGTGCAAGGACGAAAATATGAGTACTATAACAAATTGTTTCATGAGCCGTGTACAGAATTTAAATAATTATACAAAAGGAGATGTAGAAGGGATAAACTTATCTATCGATGTAAGTCTATCCCTACTTAAAATTACTGAAATTAATTTATTTCCATGCAATCTATACAACTAGGGGGATTGACTATTACATTAAGCGCGCCAGGTGTGCCATTACAATCGTCACCTGTAACACTGGATCCTGCCGGAATCGAGGGTGAATAACAACTGCTAGTTGGTGAAGTAGAAAAGTCTCCGATGTAGTAAGAACTCGAGGGGTGTCCAGTAGGATAAACCCGCATCATGGCATCACCACCTGGAGTTACAGTAACGACGGCGGAATTCCCATTTTGTACAGGTACCCAAAAACCACCGGGACAACAAGTCCATGGCCCCCCACAGACGTTCTGAAATTCAAAAAAAACGTCCACGTCACAGCCTGTAGGCGAATTGTTGTAGGTCGTAAATATTCCGCTAGGACCGAATTGCCCCCTCAGCTCGTTGTTAGCGCTTATTACAAAAAGGGCAAGACTAAGAGCTAAAGTGATAATGACACGAGCCTTTCAAAGTGCACCAGGTGATCGAACCAATATTGGGCCTAATGTATACAACTGGTTGGCTACCTGATCTTACGCACATGTCCACTTTTAAAACTGCGGTTCCCGACTGCGGCCTGCATTTCCAGCATGAATGTCATAGGAACTTCAGCACTTCAGTTCGGCGAAGGATCAAATCCAAAATTGGAAAAGATGCTGTAGCTCTCTTTTACCTCTGCCAGTTGCCTGCCCCATAGGTTCTCAGGATCTTCCAGAAAAAAATTAAGGTCCCTGGGTTCATTCACCAGCCAGTGCCGGTTTTTGATCTCTTCTTCCAGCTGACCCTCGCCCCAGCCGCTGTAACCCGCGAAAAAACGCACATCGTAAGACTTAACCTTCCCGTGCTCGATCAGGTGCAGTAACTCATTAAAATCGCCGCCCACATAAAGATTGTTGCCTATATGTGTTGCATCTCCCAGGTCGTTGCCCAGCGTGTGCAGAAAAAAAAGCTGATCCTTGGCAACCGGGCCACCTTCGTAGATAGGGAAACTGCCGTTCTTGATCTGCGGACGCACATCACGCAGCACAAACTGCGTTTTAAAATTAAGGTTAAAACCCACAGCGCCCTCGGTATTGTGATTAGTAATATACACAACAGCCCGGCTGAAAAAGCCATCGTTAAGTAATGGATGCGCTATTAACAACTGTCCCTGCATGCGGTAAATCTAAATAAAATTTAAAAAGATCGGTCGCCTATTTATTGTATGATATATTTTATTTGAATAGGTTTGTTCAGTCTTAAATTTTATGATCATAGCCGCCATTGTTGTAACCGATTTGAATAATGCCATTGGCAAAAACAACAAATTGTTATGTCATCTTCCGGCAGATCTTAAGTTCTTTAAAAGCACAACTATGGGTTCGCCGGTAATAATGGGCAGAAAAACCTATGAAAGTATTGGCCGGCTGCTTCCGGGAAGAAGGAATATAGTGATCACCCGCAGTTCAGATTACCGTATTGAGGGAGCCGAGATCTATCACAACATCGATGCCGCCATTGCTTCCTGCCGCGGTGAAAAGGTTTTTGTTATTGGAGGGGCTGAAATATTCAGGCAAACAATGACCATCACCACCGAGATCTACCGAACCCTCATACAACATACCTTTGAAGCTGACACCTGGTTTCCCCCTTTTGAAGAGGAATTTGAGCTGGTAAATTCAGAGTGTTACTCAGCCGACGAAAAAAATCCTTTCAACTACTGTTTCGAAAAGTGGCGCCGCCGCTAAAAGGCCGTCAGAATTTCCCCCGGCAGCCAGAACCAGATTTAACACCTCTGAAAGCCTCATAATCAGCGTTAAGTCATTTTTTTAAGGGGCTTTGTATTCGTAACTTAGCCATAATAGGTTCGCGGCGAAAACAAAAATGAGGTTCCTGAAAGTAACTTTGATCATTATTCTCTCGATCATTCTGATCGCCGGGGCAGCGGTGTATGTACTTTTCACAAAATACAAGAAAGAGATTGCTGAAGAGCTAAAAAACAAACTGCACTCAACTTACGGTATCAACCTTGAAATTGAGCAGCTCCAGGTCTCTTTTTTCAGTAACTGGCCGCAGGCAGCAATAAAAATGAAAAATGTTACAGCCAGTGGCAACAAATTCCCGGGTTCAGAATTTAAGGCGGGGTCAGTTTCACTGAGCCTGAACGTGCGGGAACTGATCCGCAAAAACCTCCTTATCCAGTCGCTATTAATAAAAGATGGTGATATTACTTTTGTAAAACGTGACGACACCATAAAAGTGGCCGAGAAGATTCCGGCATTTGAACAGGAACCCGAAGATGAGCTGCGATTCGAAATAAAAAAGATTCAGCTCAAGAACACCCATTTCAGCTATAATGCAGCGGAACGAGGCCAGGATTTCGACATGGTATTTGCCGACGGCACATTTAGATTCGATGATTTTGCCGACGGAGTTGCAGCAAAAATCAACGGCAAAGTATCGGTAAATCACCTGGTATTCAGAAAAAACAAAGGCAGCTTTCTCGACAGTACTTCCGTTAAACTGGATCTTCAACTGAATTATTTTAAGGATACCAGAAGTTTCTGCATTCGCCCGGGCTCGGGGGCGCAAATAGAAGGACAATATTACGGCATCTGCGCAAACATACAATTGGGAGAAGAGAAGTCCATTGCCGTGGTGGCACAAACCAAAGAAGTGCTGCTTAACCAGGTGCGGCGCATAGTGAACGATAAGATCAGACATGTTCTCCGGAACTATGACGTATCTGGACCCATGCATGCCAAAGCTATATTAGTGGCAGGCATAGGAACCGGAGAAGAGCCTGTTGTGATAATCTCAGCACAGAGCCAGCGCAACAAAGTTAATATCGGAACAAGCAGGATCCCTTATCGCGACATTGCCTTCTCGGGGAAAATTGTGAGTATTCACCCTTCAATGAAACACGGAGACATAAAAAAGGCCAGAGTTACTTTTGACAGGGTCACCGGTCTGATCTACAACTTTCCATTCTCCGCCAGCGTTAAAGTACGCAACCTCAATAATCCATTCATCACAATCAATGGCAAGATGAACATCGACGCTGCCATGATTGATTTTCAGGTAAAAAACGATTTCGACCTGAGAGGAAAAGCCAACGCGTACATCAGTTATTCAGGACTGGCGCGCCACATCAACAGAAAACAATTTCTTGGCAATGATATGAAACTGGTCGCCGACCTGCAGCTGATCAATCTCAGTTACCGGGAAAAAAGCAGACCTTATGTTTACACGCTTAACGGGATGAGCAGGGTAAACCGTACCGACATTACCTTCGACAGCCTTAGCCTTGCAACTGCCGTGGGCAACGCCAGCCTGAAGGGTAAAGTTGATGGCTTTGTTAAATATCTGCTTGGCTACAGCAAGGGTTTTAAGGCAACTCTCATCGCGCGCAGCGACAGCCTTAACCTGAACACCGTACTAGTAAAAGAAAGGCAGGTGCAGGACAAAGCCGATAAACTTGCATCCAGTCAGGCGGCAGCTAAATACAATCAGACCTCATCTATAAAACGCGATCCGGCTGATACTTCTTCAAAAATACAGAAGACCAGGGCCTTCGTTGAAAAAAAAGACAGCTCCAGCGCTTTTGAATTTGATGTGGAACTTCTTGCCAGGAAATTATATATGAGACGGGTGCTTGCTGAAGATGCAAAAATTAAGATGCATTACAAGGAAGAGGCCCTTGACCTTCGCTCATTCAAACTGTATGCATGCGATGGTAAGATTAGCGGCAGCGGACGGATCGAGCACTTCAACAAGATAGATGCCAACTTATCGGTGGAGGACGTTGACGTAAATAAACTTTTCGCGCAGTTTGAAAATTTTGGTCAGGAAGCGGTCGTGAGTGAAAATTTACAGGGCAAAATCCACCTGCAGGCAAAATTCAGCTCAATGCTCGACGAACAAATGGAGGTGATAGGTGAAACCATGAGCGGAGAGGTGAGGCTAAGCCTGAAGGACGGCAAGCTGGTAAATTTTGAGCCGCTGCAAAAACTCTCAAATTTTGTATTTAAGAACCGCGATTTTGCCAATGTGACCTTTACAGAACTGAATGAGACTTTTCAGGTACGCGGTTTTGAAATGAAGATCAATGAACTGGAGATAGGCTCAAACATTCTTAATCTTTTTGTTGTTGACGGGATTTATAACTTCAGAGGTTTGTCCAACATCAATCTGCTGGTACCCTGGAGTAATCTCAAAAAAAGAGGTAAGGATTATGTTCCAACACTAAGCGGAAAGAGTGCCAGTGAAACAAAAGGCATTAAGGTCAATTTTTCAGGTCCGCCTAATAATATGAAGATCAGTCTCGGTCATAAAGAACTTTCGGAGCTGAAGCCATCAATTTGAATACCACCCTGCGGCTCGCTGCATCCAAAATTATTAAACTGCTTGCTGACCAAGCTAGAAGGCTGACTGCCAACTGCTGCTGCTGACTGCGACAGATCGTTATTTACTGAAAAAACCTTAATTTGATTTTTTAAAAAACCCGTTAAGGGGCGCCTCTGTGCTTCCATTAGGTCTGGCTATACGTAACAACTCAGATAAAGTTGGCGCAATGCTGGTGATTGGTGTATATAAAAAACTCTCGCCTTTTGGTATGCCGTTCCCGAAAAAAACAAGCGGTACGTGCGTGTCATAAACATAACCGGTTCCATGGCTCGTGCCGCGACGAGAATGATCCATGAACCCGGGTTCAAGCACCAGAGCCACATGACCGCTTCTTTTAAAATGATAACCATTCTGCAGCAACTGAAGCTGAATATCACCGCATGCACCGGAATAGCGCAACACTTCAGAGGGATAAGCTGCGGCAATTCCGGGAGTACTGATCAGCAGCTCGCACAACTGTTTTTCCAGTAATTCCTGATCCAGTTGTGAAGAGGCTATTTTTTGGGTATTTAAAAATATCTGCTCGTTCGAAACATTGGCTATGAGTGAAGAATCCTGGTACTTTTCATGACAGAACTTATGTACCAGCTTTCTCACAGTGCTTTCGTACACATAGCCCGCGTGCATTTTTTCATCAAGCAAATGAGAAGGCACATCACCTGCGGCATGATCGCCCGTTAAAAACAGCGTGTACCTCCCTGCTCCTACCTCTTTGTCGAGTGCTTTTAAAATTTCTTCAATGTCCCTGTCAAGCCGCAGGTACACGTCTTCGATCTCAATCGCGCGGGGCCCGTAATCATGCCCTATCACGTCGGGACTGGAAAAACTGATACAAAGCATATCGGTAATCTCGTCCTTTCCAAGCCCTTCGTATCGCAGGCAGGCCAGTGCTGCATCTTTGGTGATGCTATTGCCGTAAGGAGTTGCTCTTATTACCGACCAGTTCCTTTTTTTTACATGGTCGCCGAAATCATACGGAAAAACAGGTTTATCAGCCCGTAATTTCAGACTTTCATAATTATTGTCGTCAGGTAACGAGGCAGTGTAGCTATTAATGGGATACAAGGTATTCCATGGTTGAGAAAGATATTTTTTTACCGGCTCGCCGGAATTAAAATCATTTAACCAGGCGGGTAAATTTTTACTGTACCAGGAGGAAGAAACAAAGTTGCCGGTTGATTCATCGAACCAGTAGGCAGCGTCAGCCGAATGCCCTGCAGGCAGCACAGCGCCCCGGTCTTTTAAAGCAACGGCAAAAACTTTGCTCTTTTTTATGGTGGCAAGTTTGAGTTCATCACCCACTGTGTTAACCAGCAGCCGGTGCGGCGACATGCGGCAGTTTGCTGCCTCGGTGCCTTCCGGTTGTACGGCATCGTCATAAGAGCAATACACCATATTACCTTCGCCGGCATTATACCAGTTATTGGCAATAATACCATGGTTGCGCGGTGTGGTGCCGGTGTAAATGCTGGCGTGGCCCGGGCCCGTATAAGTGGGGATATAATTAAAATGCGTATTCCTGAAATAAAACCCTTCTTTAACCAGCCTTTTGAATCCACCTTCTCCAAACCGGTTCCAGTAGCGATAGATATAATCGTTCCGCATCTGGTCAACCACTATGCCAACAACCAGCCTGGGTTTTTGAGTGTCCATAACCTGAGCAGAGACCCGGGTTCCAAAAAATAAAACAAGAACAGAACAGGAAAAAAAAAATCTCATAGGTCGAGTTTTTGAAAAATGGAGTTGTTGCTTTTAAATTCAGGAACCAGGTCTTTCATACGCTGCACGATCAGTTCGTTATTCTGCGATTCAAAAGAACGGATCAGCTCGTCGGTAATCTTTTTAACCTCCTCATAGGCGTATTCACGAACCTTGCCAATTAATATCTGGCTGTGATGTGTAGGCAGTGTATTTTCAGTATTCGCGAGCAATTCTTCATAAAGTTTTTCGCCAGGCCGCAGGCCTGTGTAAACTATCCTGATGTCTTTACCCTCCTGCATTCCCATCAGTTTTATCATTTTCCGTGCCAGGTCGGTGATCTTAATTGAAGCACCCATATCAAAAACAAAGATCTCGCCTCCCTGGCCCATTCCTGCCGCCTCAAGCACCAGCTGGCTCGCCTCGGGTATTGTCATAAAGTACCTGGTAATATCCGGATGTGTAATAGTTACCGGCCCCCCCTGCTCAATCTGCCTTCTGAAACGCGGGATCACCGACCCGCTTGAGCCAAGCACGTTCCCGAATCGGGTTGTAATAAATTTGGTAACAGAACCTTTTCCCAGACTCTGAATATAAATTTCGGCAATACGTTTGCTTGCGCCCATTACATTGGTAGGGTTTACCGCCTTGTCGGTGCTCACAAAAACGAACCTTTCGGTTTTGTACTCGTGAGCCAGGTCGGCGGAAACTTTAGTACCCAGTACATTGGTAAGAATAGATTCACTGGGGTTGTTCTCCATCATGGGTACATGTTTATAGGCAGCAGCGTGGAAAACGATCTGCGGTCTGAAGGTTTCGAAAACATTCCGCATCCGTCCGGCGTTGCGCACATCGCCGATCACAACCTCGGTAATTTTTTCAAGACCCTTTTCAATAAATTCAAGTTCAAGGTCATGAAGCGGTGTTTCCGCCTGGTCGAGAAGGTATAACCGGGCAGGGGCAAAACGTGCGCATTGCCGCGCAAGCTCGCTTCCGATACTGCCCGCGGCCCCTGTAATAAGGATTGTTTTGCCTTTGAGCTGCGATGCAATACGGTCTGTATTTAATGTGATAGGATCACGTTCAAGAAGATCTTCAATACGGATACTGCGCAGCTGATTAAAACTTAATTCTCCATTGATCCATTTTGTAACAGGAGGCACATTCAGCACCCTGACATTGTTTGCAAGACAAATATCAGTGATCTCATTCTTTTTTGCGGGCGTGATGTGTTGTGTGGAGATGATCACGAACTCTATCCCGCTTTCAGCGATTAGCGATGGTAAACGTTCAGGACCATACACAAAAATACCTTCTACACTGCGCTGCTGTTTTTTTGTGTCATCATCAATAAACCCCACCACCCGGTATTTGATGGCAGCATCCCTGTCGAGGGTACGTTTGGTGATAACTCCGGCCTCGCCGGCACCATAAATTATCACATTCATCTTGTCGCGGGTTGGATTACGGGATTCAAAATACAGGGCTTTCACAGCCAGGCGCGAGCTGATAAGAAGAAATAGTGAAACAAGCGCATCTATGATGATGACCGAATGCGGAATGATGTAATACCCGAGAACCCAGCGCAGACTGATAAAATTAACCAGGAACAACAAAGCGCTGCCGCTTAGTATAACCGCAAAGATCCGCACTGTATCGCGCGAACTGGTGTATCTCACCACCCCTTTGTAGGTTTTTGAAATGGCAAATGAGAGAAATCTTATTGCCAGAACAATGGCGAAATCATAGGGCAGATTACGCGCGTCAACAGGAGGAATAGCGCTGAAATCGAACCTGATCGCAAAAGCAAGCGTGAGAGAAAAGGCGCAGATCAGCGTATCAATGATCAGAATTGACCATCGCGGAAGGTTGTAATCCCAGAATAACCTGAACAGCCTGTACATACAAGGCCATAAAAATACTTATTTTAAACCGCAGCACACAGCATCCAAATGAAGAGCAAAGGTGATTTAGGCATGCATGCCAGGCTTTACCTGCCCGCAGATTAGCGCTGTGTGCTCATGTACTACCGCCGCTTTACATAGTCTGTTATCTTTGTTAAGTGGATCATGATCAGTGCGTATGACCTGATAAATATTCAGCGCGGTAAGTAACATAACGGTAAAATAGAGTGCGCGCCTGTACCAGCCGCCCAGTCGTCGGAGTTTATAAAGAAAGGCCGCCAGGGGTAAACTCAGAAGCGGGTAAATGTCAATCAGCACCCCCATCCCGTACGAGCCGCCATACCACTTAAAGCACCAGGTAAAAGCGAAATACAGATACACAAGAAAAAAAACAGGGATTGCCCAGGCATACATGCGTAGTCCTGCCTTCAGGAGAAAAAAACCAGCTATGGCCAGCACCATAATGGGTGAGTAGAACAGCCAGCCTCTGCTCCCGCCGAACAGCAGCTCCAAAAAGTTCCTTTCCGAGAAATAGTGCACCTGTTGGCCGCTAAAAAGTCCACGCTGCGACCACTGCCACAAAATCAACTGTGGCAGCATTACCAGAAAACAGCAAACCACAATGGTGAGAAGGTGTAGTGGTTTGATCATAAACAGTTTCATCCTGGCTTTTACTTTAGACCATCTACGGATATCATAAAGTAAAAAAACCAGAACAAACAAAAGATTGATAGGTTCCACCAGCCATAAAGCGCCGAGCAGCAGACCCAGCTGCGCTGCGGCTGCAATGGTCCTCATCTGGTACCACGAGACCGTTTGGTAAATAAACAATATAGCAAGCAGAAAACTTACAGCATGTGGCATACCGCCACCTTCAGTAAGGTAAAAAAATACATTGGTAGCGAAAGAGAGACAAAGCATGGTGAGGCTTGAAATAAATCCCGGGAAATGCAGGCGAAGCAGTTTGGCCAGAAATATAAGGCCTATTACATAATATACCAGCGACGAGAACTGCACCGCAAACTGGTAAGGGGCAGAAAAACCATCAGCCGGATAATCAAGAAGTTTCGCGCAAATGTGAGCCAACCCGAAAAAAGGCAGGTAACTAATGGCCATTCCTGCAGTGCCGGAGAGTTCTGTTTCGTACCTATCGTTCTTTTCCCCCGACTGCTCACCGTCATTTAAAAAGGAAAAAGAGAGGTCATTTTCGTAAAAAAAAGCCGGCAGATAAGTGTAATGGCTGGCTACCTCCCCGGTAATTATTTCGTTGCGGCAGAACCGCATCTGACTGATGTTAACCGCCACCACCGCTATCACCACAAGATTGATCACCCAGCGGGGATTAAAGTTTCTGAGATTATCAAGCAGTTTCATACGTTGTGCGGTTGCGGTGGTGCTATTTGAAGCGTTGCCGGAGGGAAAGATAACAATTTTTGATTTGTTCTGCGAACCTCCATCCTCTTCCGTAAAGCTTATAATTGTTACTTTTATTGCAGATGTTCAGCTTCTGCAGGCCCGTTTCCTCAAAAAAAAGATTTTCTCCTCACCGCAAGCTCGATAGCGAGTTCAGCTTTACTTTATTCGAAAAAGCAGCCAGAATACCTGTTTCAGATTGGGAGATCGTTACATCAAACCAGACGGTTTTTCTGAATCCTGGCTATCTTGGGATAGTGGAAAAATGTTTCCACACCAGGCTTCAATGCCGCTACGTGGTGGTTTACCGTAAAGAAGCGCCCTGCGGGGTTATCTATTTTCAGATTGTTGATTTTAAAGCCGGTTTGTTTGGCAGAATGATCAGTCACCAGGTGGAAGATCTGCGACAGCATAAACTCAACTTGTTCGAAAGGTACCTGCACTCCAACAAAGAGGAGATTTTGCTTAGACTTTTTACCTGTGGAAATAATCTTGTAAGCGGTGAATATGGATTTTGTTTCGACAAAAAAACGGGAAAAGAAAAAAGCCACTACCTGCTCCTTACCATTACCGACCTGATAGCCCGAGAAGAAAAATTAAGGGGAACAATCTCAGCCACCTTGCTCAAGGACTTTTCCAGGCCCCTGCGTCCGGAACGTTTATTTGCCGGGGAAAACTTTTCGCGCTTTTCAGTTGAGCCCAACATGGTGGTTGAGGTCCCTCCCCGGGTTTCATCACTGGCAGATTATGTAGCCTTGTTCTCTAAAAAATACAGGAGCCGGGCACGTTCCATCTTCAGAAAAATTGAAGGCATTGAAAAAAGGACGCTTAGCGGTACAATGATCAAAGACCTGGAGAAAGACATGTACGCTCTTTACGCTGCGGTATTTGAGAAAGCAAAATTCAGGCTCATGCAGCTTCCGCTGAATTATTTTAGTAAAGTGAAGGAGTTGTTCAGTGAACGTTTTATAGTAAATGCCTATTTCAGGAACAACCAAATGATCGCCTTCAGCAGCTGTTTTGTGATGCCGGATAGCAGTGTAGAGGCCCACTACATTGGCCTGGATTATGCTGCCAACGAAGAGCATGAACTTTATCAGAATATCCTGTATTCCCTCATAGAAGAAGGAATAACGCGGGGCTGCAGCAGGGTGAACCTGGGCAGGACAGCGGCAGAGATCAAAACCACAGTGGGCGCGAAACCTCATGAACTTCTGTGTTATATCAAACCTCAAAACACCATTTCCAAACTCATCCAACGTCCCTTTATCAGTTTTCTCCAGCCAGCTCCCTGGACTGCCAGAAATCCTTTCCGGGAAGATCAGCCAGGCTGATTTCTTGCTTTTTATGTGCTTTTTTGTATTTTCGTTGAACTCTTTGCCTCCGCATTACCCAAAAAATCAGCGTAGTATGAAAAACCTTGTTATTTGCGCGCTTTTTCTCACTTCCTTTTCATGTTGTCGTGAAAAACCCACCTCCCTTTCTGAACGTTTGCTGCTTACTTTTTCAGTCGCTCAGTCTAACAGGTACTGCGATGAGTTGAACAATGATGGCAGTAACGAAAATATGGGTTCTTTGCTTCTGCTGGAAAACAACAAGTCTCTTTATTCTGTAAAAACCGCAGATACCATTCACTATTTTAGGGGCACCTATCGCCTGTCAGATAATGGCCTTATCTGTTCCTTCGAATCAGAGTATAATCTTGCGCGTAATAAAAAAGACAGTAAAAAAAAGAAAATTGAACTGAAGGGTGGCATGAGACCGGTTAAAGCCTGGAGTCTTAACCTGAAAAAAACCGGCTGCAGTGATGTGCTGTATTATTCCGAGAAAAACAATCTGGCGCGCCCGGTGTCGGGCCTCACACTGATATATGGCGAGGCCGATCCGGTTAAGTCCCATGAGTACGCTGCCCGTATAAACGGAATACCTGCTCTTATTGATTTTCATTATGAAGCGCAGAAAGCAGCGCCGGTGGCCGGTATTCTGCCCCGTAATTTTACAGATACCATGATAGGGTACTACAAACATAAATACCCAAACAGCAAGATCAGTGTCAAGGAAAATGACTCTGTTTTGAAAATCGTTTTTGACTATCTCCAACTGCCGGAAGGTGATCTTCCCGGTCCGTACCAGTTCCTCAATTTTTCAAAACGATCAGCCGCTTCACTACATGGCGACCTTAACGGCGACGGGCTGAATGATTATGTGCTGCAGCCTGTATTAACTCAGGGCGGCAGCACTTACTGGCGCGATATGTTTTTATTCCTGCAAACAGGTTCGGGCTACAGTCTGGTTTCTGTTACCTCAAGTTTCGACCTGGCCCAATATGATCAAAATTCACACAGTGGCAACTTCAGGGCTAAGGAAATAAATAAGGGGCAGATCAGCGGCACCAGCGTATCATACCTTGATGAGGACCCTCAATGCTGTCCTTCCGTAAAACTTCCCACCGTGGTAAAACTCAAAAACAATAAACTTCTTGTTTCCTCCACTGTAAATTAAAACGCCTCTCACTTTACCTGACAGGAAAAAAAACGGGTAAAATTTTCCCCACATTTAATTTCCAGGCATGGCACCAGGATTTACCTTGCTGGGGTAAATAACCATGTTTGTAAAGAAGCACATGATCCGCTTTTGGGCCAATTCAATCGTCGGCCGCTTTTAACTCATGTATATATGGCTTCACGTCCGAAACAGTTTATAATTTCCAGAAACATCGACGCCTACTTTACCGGCATCTATAAGGCCTACCGTTTTGTGCGCAGGGTTTTCAGCGAAGCATTCAGCAGGCCGCTTCATTTCAGAGAGATTGTACATCAGAGTTATGAATTGGGATTAAAAGCGCTTCCGCTCATAACCCTCACGGGATTTATTACAGGAATTGTTTTTACCAAACAATCGCGGCCTTCGCTTGAATCATTTGGAGCCACCTCCTGGCTGCCCTCCCTCATCTCCATAGCGGTGGTGCGCGCGCTGGGCTCGCTGGTAACCGCGCTGATATGCGCCGGAAAAATTGGTTCCAATATAGGCGCTGAACTCGGCAGCATGAGGGTAACCGAGCAAATAGACGCGATGGAGGTGAGCGCCATCAATCCCTTTAAATACCTGGTGGTCTCGCGCATCTGGGCAACAACAATTACCGTTCCGATACTGGCGCTTTACTGCAGCTTTGTGGGATTGCTGGGAGCCTTCGTAAACGTTAATGCCAATGAATATACCAGCCTTGTCAGCTTTTTTAAAGAAGGTTTTGAGACCATCACCTTTCTCGACCTTTTCACCAGTGTTTTCAAAAGTATTGCATTTGGTTTTACCATTGGTGCGGTAGGCTGCTACAAAGGCTACTTTGCCACAAAAGGCACTGTGGGTGTTGGCAAGGCTGCAAACGAAGCGGTAGTGGTTTCCATGTTCCTTGTATTTATAGAAGAGGTAGTGATTGTGCAGATCAGCAACTGGATCAGGTACTTTTAAGATGGACAAACCCAACCCACATAGCAGCACCGGTGCCGAACTGGTAATCTATATCCGCGACCTCCACAAGTCGTTTCCGGATGCCGCGGTGCTGAGGGGAATAGATCTTGACCTGTACCGTGGCGAGAATGTAGTAGTACTGGGGCGCTCAGGTACCGGAAAATCGGTGCTCATAAAGATCATCATCGGGCTGCTGCAGGCCGATAGCGGAGTAGTTAAGGTACTTGGCAATGACCTCGCGAGTTTAAAAGGCAAAGACCTCGACCAGCTCAGGCTTAAAATAGGATTCTCCTTCCAGAACAGCGCATTGTACGACAGTATGAGCGTGAGGCAGAACATTGAATTTCCGCTCACCATGAATGTAAAACATCTCAGCAGACAGGAAGTGAACGCCAGGGTGGAAGAAGTGCTGGAAGCCGTGGGACTAAAAAGTCATATTAATCAAATGCCCGCGGACCTTTCCGGTGGTCAGAAAAAAAGAATAGGTATCGCAAGAACACTGGTGCTTAAGCCTGAGATCATGTTATACGATGAACCCACTTCGGGTCTTGACCCTATCACAAGCATAGAGATCAACGACCTCATCAATGAAGTTCAGGAACGTTATCACACCAGTTCCATCATTATTACCCACGATCTTACCTGCGCAAAAAGTACAGGCGACAGGGTGGCAATGCTGCTCGACGGAAGATTTATAAAGGTGGGCACTTTCAGCGAGGTATTCAGCCTTAAAGATGAACGGGTACAAAGTTTTTATAATTACAATTTTACAACATAACAATGGATAAGTCGCAGAACAAAAGAACAGTGGTGGTGGGCATATTTGTATTGCTGGGCATTCTATTCCTGGTGGCCGGTATACTTACTATAGGCAACCTGCGAAACACCTTCTCGCGTAAATTGCATGTTAGCGCAGCCTTCGACGATGTTAACGGATTGCAGAAAGGCAACAACATCTGGTTCTCGGGAGTTAAGATCGGTACCATTAAAACCATAAGGTTTGTTGGCAGCTCAGATGTACGCGTAGTCATGAACATTGATCAGGCAGCGCGAAATTACATCCGTAAGGACGCAAAAGTCAAGATCAGCACCGACGGACTGATAGGAAACAAGATCCTTGTTATCACCGGGGGAACAGAACGGACAGAGGCCATTGAAGAAGGTGATACCCTGGAAGTGGAGAACACACTTTCAAGCGAGGAGATGATGAATACCCTTCAGGAAAACAACCTCAACCTGCTTGAGATCACCAAAGACGTAAAAAAGATGAGTGAAAGGATCAGCAAAGGACAGGGGAACATCGGAAAGATCATCCACGATGAAAACCTGTTCAACGACCTTTCGGTGGCTGCTGCAAACCTGCGCCACGCTTCAACCCGGGCCGAAAAAATGATCAACGACCTCAGTACATTTACCGGTAATCTCAATAAAAAAGGAACTTTTCTAAGTTCCATCAGCGCCGACACCTCCCTTTATCCTTCAATTAAAAGATCGGTTAACAGCCTTAACGCCACGGCTGACTCTGCCGAAGTGATGGTGAACAACCTCAAAACAGCAAGTGGAAATACCAACACTCCTGTGGGAGTTCTGCTTCACGACGAAGAAGCAGGAGCTCAGCTTAAAACCACCATCAGTAACCTTTCATCCGGTTCTAAAAAACTTGATGAAGACCTGGAAGCACTTCAGCACTCCTGGCCCTTCAAAAAATATTTCAGGAAAAAGAATAAATAAACATTCTGAAATCTGAAGCAGCACCGCACTAAGGTTTGCGCAAAGATTCCCGGCAAAATAGTTTTTTTTACTGCTCAGGAGCTTCCGCTAAGCCGGCCTTGACACGGCTTTGCAGATGACGTATTTGATGTTAGAGCCTCAGTTAACAATTACTGCACGATCCTCTTGATATACTCTTTGGGTAGCACGCCAAATTTTTTCCTGAATTTTGCAGTAAAATGGCCGGAATGTTTGTATCCCACCATCCGGGCTATCTCTTTGATAGGATAACTTTCTTCCGCTATCAGCAATTTGGCCTTACTTAAACGCTCGTTCTGCAGAAGTTTGTTTATGCTGGTGTTGTACAATAGTCTGAAACCCTTTTTCAGCTTGTTCTCGTTGGTGCCGGTTAGCATGGCCAGCTCTTTGATGGTGGGAGGATCTATCAGGTTCGAGAGCAGGCGGTTCCTTGCTTCAATGATCAGTTCCATATCTCTTTTGCGCAGCACCGACTGGTTTTTGCTGGGCGTAAGGTCATCAATAAACTGTTTTACCTGCATGGCAAGGATCTCAAGTGTTTGTGATTCGAGGTAAACCCTTTTTACCAGTCCCGCATATTCTGTTTTTCTGATGTTCTGAATACACTGGGCGATCGTCAGGCTATAATGGCCCTGGTACAGGAAAGGTTTTGCTGACAAGGTGTCGGCGAACACATCACGCAGTTCCTCTGGCAGCATGGTTACAGTATCACCCATCTTGGTGGCATAACGCACCCTGTCTATTTCAATACAATAGCAGTACACCTGCTTTTCGGCAGGTACCAAAAATACCTGATCATTCCCACGGGTTCCGCTTACCATTGAACCTAAAAGGTAAGTCAGCTGATACTGCATGCGGTCGCCCTTGATGATATGTTTAAGGTCATTCTCCACACAAAAGATAAGCCGCAGAGGTGGCGGCGCCTCACAGCGGTAAGTGATGGAAACATCTTTTTTCAGATTCACATTAAAAACCAGGATACTTAAACCATCCCTGAAATCAACTGCTCTTATCCACCCTTCACCAAAACTACGGGGAACTTCAACCCGCATTTCAGCTTTTTCATCTATTACCGGGGTATCAAAGTAATTCGCAAACCCTGTAAGTACTGAGGTTACATCATACGAATCAAATATTAACTCTCCTCCTGCCATAATTCTGATCTATTTCTGTTCAAATATAAAGCAGGCTTTCAGGCCCTTTTAGGCCCGATATACCAAAGCCAGCCTTTCGGCGACGAATTAGCCTTTAGGTAGGCCGGGACCAAATCTCCGGTAATGGGTATTTAATTCAGCAACCTGCCCCCAAATTGCTGGCATCAGAATTTAACAGCTGTTAACAGAACAAATAATGCTTTCAGTCTCAAAAAATACGGTCAAATTGCTGCGGATCCCCTTTTCGTTTTATCTGGCGCCCGTTTACCTGCTTGCACTAAGCCAGGCACCGTCTATTGAACCGCAAGGTGCTTTGTACAGTTTCCTTATTCTGCATCTCCTGGTTTATCCCGCAAGTAACGGCTACAATAGTTACGTTGACCGTGATACCGGCAGTATAGGAGGGCTTGAATCGCCGCCATTGCCAACTTCCGAACTTTTCCGCATCACGCTGCTGTTTGATCTGGCAGCCGTATTGCTCGCGTTCCTTTTTGTACATCCATTCTTTGCAAGTTGCGTGTTGTTGTACATTCTGGCTTCAAGGGCCTACAGCGCTCCAGGTGTACGACTGAAAAAATATCCGCTTGGAGGTTTTTTTGTTGTTGTATTTTTTCAGGGCGCCTTCACCTGTTATATGGCGCTGGCGGGCATAAGTGGCCATGCTCCCCGGCCCAACCTTTCGCTTCTGTGGCTGCTGCTCGCCTGCTCACTGCAGCTGGCTGCCGCCTATCCGCTTACACAAGTGTACCAGCACCACGCCGATAAAACAGCAGGAGTTCAAACAATCAGCATGCTGCTGGGAGTGAAAGGCACCTTTATATTTTCTTTGCTGATGTTCGTTCTTTGTAATGTCAGCTTCTATTTCTATTTTAATGAGATAGATGACCTGAAAGGTTTTTTTCTGCTGCAGCTTTTTCTGCTGCCCCTGTTATATTTTTTTGCCGACTGGTGTCGAAAGGTGTGGCGCGATCCCCGGGCAGCTTCCTTCAGAAACACCATGCAAATGAACCTTGTGTCGGCCATGTGCTGCGGAACCTGTTTTTCACTTTTATTTTTCCTGCGACCATGAGTTATCTGCTGTGTATAGAAACTGCCAACCCCGCACATCTGCACCAGCAGCATGAACTTGAGGCATTTTATAATGCGCCACTGCAGGTGAATGATAGTGCTATTCAGAGGAAGATAGGAGCGGTTGCAAGAAAAAGCGGTATTCAGCAACGTTACTCAGTGTTATCTGACTTTGGCGGAAAAAACAACGATCAACATTTCTTTTACAGCGAGCAACCGCAGAATAAACTGCCTGGTTTAACCGAACGTATGCTGATCTTCAGAGAAGAGGCATTAAAACTCTCACTAAAAGCTGTTCACGCGATCAAAAATTTTGAAAAGATCAGAGATAAGGTTACGCACATTATCACCGTAACCTGCACCGGACTGTTTGCCCCAGGCCTGGACATTGAACTTGCCCGTGAACTGGGACTTAAACGTACTGTACAACGCAGCAGTATAAACTTCATGGGCTGTAATGCCGCGCTGCTGGCCCTTAAGCAGGCCAGCCATATTACCCGCAGCGAACCCGGATCGCTGGTTCTGGTGGTTTGTACTGAACTCTGCACCATCCATTTTCAGCGCGATTACTCCGATGACTATATTCTTTCGAATATGCTTTTCGCCGATGGTTCGGCGGCGGCGCTGGTGGGCAAACCCTCTGCCGCGCTCAGTTTGTATTACCGGCCCTTATACATGGGGCAGTTCCATTCGCTGCTACTGCACGAAGGTCACAAACACATGGCCTGGTCGCTTTCAGAAAAGGGCTTTATTATGAACCTCAGCGCTTATGTTTCCGGACTTTTAAACACCAGTTTCCATGAGGTGCTGGATGAGAATGGCATCAGAAGAGAAGAAATAAAACACTGGGCCATTCATCCGGGTGGTAAAAAGATCCTTGATGATTTTTGCACTTCAATGACCCTCAGCAAGCACGAGCTGGCAAGTTCGTACCATGTGCTGAGAAATTTCGGCAACATGTCATCGGCCACGATCTTGTTCGTACTGAAACAACTCTCCTCAGACAACACGGTAATAAGCGGCGAACAGATCTACACCGCCGCCTTTGGTCCCGGATTAAGCGTTGAATCAGCTATTATGCACTATGTTTAAACAGAGAAGTCATACAAAGGAAATGCTGGACGACCCATCCATCCCCGCTGAACAGCTTGCCCTGAATTTGCGTGAACTACACACCATCAATTCCTGGCTGGGAGGATACAGCACCAGCATGTCGGCACTTAAAAAGGTTTTGTCTCCCAAAAAACCTTCGGTAGTGGTTGATATTGGCAGCGGAGGAGGCGACGCCGCAATGCGGCTGAGCAAATGGAGCAGAGCCAAAAGTTATAATATCCAGATCAAAGGAATTGACCTGAATCAGTTCTGCGTTTCATACTCTACGCAGCGCTGCGAAGGCTTAGCCGGCGTTCACTTTATCTGCGACGACTACCGTAACGTGCAGAATCACGTGCCTGAGATCGACGTACTGCACGCCTCTCTCTTTTGCCATCACCTTACAGATGAAGAAATAATAGACCTGCTTAGTTTCGCCCGTACGAATAAAATTACCCTGGTGATCAACGATCTTGCAAGGAACGCTTTTGCCTATTACGGCATACGGCTCCTAACCAGGCTGTTCTCTAGATCGCAGCTGGTGAAAAACGATGCTCCACTTTCAGTGCTGCGTGGCTTCACAAAAGCAGAGTGGGTGCAGCTGCTGCAAAAAGCGGAGATCAAAAAATATTCCATCGCCGGCAGATGGGCATTCAGGCACCAGATCATCGTGTACAATGACTGAAACTAAAACATACGACTGTGCCATTATTGGCGGAGGCATGGCAGGTCTCTGTCTCTCAATTCAGCTCGCGCGACTGGGATGGTCGGTTGTTGTTTTTGAGAAAAGCACCTACCCTTTTCACAAAGTTTGCGGAGAGTACGTATCTAACGAATGTGTTGGCTTCCTCTTAAGGCTGGGTTTAAGGCTGGACGAATGGGATCTTCCGCAGATCAGCAAACTCGCTATTTCCTCGGAAGAAGGCTATAAATTCAGCGCGGGGCTGGGGCTGGGCGGCTTTGGCATAAGCCGGTACAAACTCGACTCAGAGCTTCTTTCCCTCGCGCTACAGGCCGGCGTCACGGTAAAAGATAATACAAAAGTGCAGTCGGTTAAGGGTAACAACATTGTTACCGCCAATGGAGAATATACAAGCAGTATCACGGTAGGTGCATTCGGGAAAAACACGCCCTTTTTTGCGAAGGAGCAGAAGCAGAAAGAAGCAACTGATAATTATGTTGGCGTGAAATACCACATCCGCAGTAACCTGCCAGGCGACACCATCGCTCTGCACAACTTTAAAAGAGGATATTGTGGAGTAAGCCGCATAGAGGGCGACCGTTATTGTTTGTGTTATCTGAGCCATACTTCAAATCTGCTAAAGCACCGCAACAATATTGCTGAAATGGAAACTCAGGTAGTAACCAGAAATCCCCATCTGAAGGAGATCTTCCACAATTCCGAATTTATTTTTGACCGTCCTCTCACCATCAGCAACATCCGTTTTACTGCAAAAAACACCAGCGACAGCAATCTCATTTACCTTGGCGATGCAGCAGGTTGTATTAGCCCTCTTACGGGAAACGGCATGAGTATGTCGGCCTATGCCAGTTTTGTGCTGGGAGGCTTGTTGAACCGCTTCCTGGCCGGAGAACTCACACGCAGCGAACTGGAAAAGTCTTACAAACAGAGCTGGCACAACGCCTTCAGCGCCCGTATCAGGCGGGGCCAGCAGCTACAATACCTATTCGGGAAACCTTATCTCAGCCATCTGGCGCTTAGGGTCCTGCAGCCGCTGGGAAAGGTAAAAAACAAACTAATTGCCTCTACGCACGGGGTGCCATTTTAGGGCATGTGAATTGCTATCAGAGTTATTAGATGAAATGGAAACTTAAAAACCCCGGGCAATTTTTGAGATCCGTAAGAAAAAGCTTCTTTCTCAGGAAGTATGAGGTGAAGCCTGAGACACTGAAGATCCTGCAAACACTTTATCCTTCAGTGAACTGGGACAGGGTTGACTTTTATGAGGGGCTGCCCTGGTTTACCCCGGTAGTGGCACCTTATGTGAACGCCCAGGCGCTGCCGCAGTTTTATTCTACGGGCAGGTTCCGTATCTATCTGCGGAAATTCGATGAATCGAGGGCACAGTGCCTCGCGGATATTGTTCATGAGGCCTTTCACGTGATGCAGGCAATGCACTTCGGAAACGGTTATGGAGTAGGTTTTTTCAGGGGCTGGCTTTTTTATTATATCGCTCACTTTTTAAGAGAAGGCTACCGGAATAATGTTTTCGAGATTCCCGCCTATAACCAGGAATACCGCTTTCT